>DEBO01000046.1:3118-14707 GCA_002348585.1 Alphaproteobacteria bacterium UBA2954
TGGCACGTTGAGAACCAAGCCCCAGCGCAATCTTTTTCTTCTGGGCGGTGTCTGCTAGCACCCTGTTAATCGCCATGGCCCGGTCTGTACCTCCGGTCATGCCTGTTATTATTAGCGGGGCATCCAGCTCAGTTCCCAGGAATTCTGTGGTTAGGTTGACTCTGTTTAAATCACATTCTGGTAACGCACAATAAGGCAGGCTGACCGCATCCAGTGGGTGGTCAACAAAGGGTTGGCTGGTCTTGGCCAGGTCAAGGTGCGCATTTTTACGATCGGCAGTTTGCGGCGTGCTTGTTCGGGTCATGGCTGCGTAATCTTTTTCAATGTGGGGCGGTACATGGTATCCACCAACAACATATGCGGCACCGTCAAAGCAGCTAGCAAGATAAAGACTGCCCGGATAAAGGCTTCATCTGGTGAAAAACTGCCTGACATTGTCTGGCTGAAATATAGCCCTGCGCCCATCGCCCAGGACGCTGCGGTCAAAATACCGCCACTGACTAGAATGAAGCGGCGGCTGACAAAGAGCTGCATAGCTTTCCAGATACTGGTAAAATGACGGCGTGAATGTACAACACAGAAATAAACGGCAAAACCTGCTAGGGGCGGCAACAGCCACACTATCACAGCCAGCCCGGCCAGTTCACCTGCCGCAGCTCCATATTGGCGGTTGAAAAGGGCTGCTCCAGCGTAAATACAGGCAGCAGCAAGCCAGATTATCAGCGCCGGCCTCAGCGCATCCATGATCAGAACCGCATTTGGCCCGGCAAGAACGATAAACAGTTGGCTCACCTCTGCTGTGTGAAACACAGGCAACAAAATGGTCACCATGCCACCATGCACCAGAATCTGACAGGCTTTCAGGCTGCGCTGGACAAGGCGCGGGCCGGGCTGAAACAGATGTTCTGTATCGCCGCTGCCAAAATGTACAATGGTTAGCACTAAAAAAGCAGCTAGCGCGAAGACAGGTGATACAAGCCAGATCAAGGCGGACAGCCCGGCCAGTAACAGATACATGACCAGAAAACCAATAATTTTGCCGGGACTGCGCCCAAAGCCCAGACAAAAGGCAAGGGCGCCGTCAAATGCACCATGGGGCATACCGATCAGCAACACCGCGGCAAGGGCAAATAGGTCTGTTTCTGATAAGATATCCATCATATTTACTCTGAATCTCCGCTGTTTACAGGCATTTTGCTCACATTAACTTTTATCCGCGTTATCTCCGTCCATCACATGTATATCCCACAATGCGTTTAAAAACAGGCCTTTTGGTATTGCCGTGATCAGTTTTGCATAGATTTTGAAATCTGCAAGGCCGGACATAAAGCGGGCGAATTCATCGCCGTTCAGAGCAAAGGCGATCTGCGCAAACAATTCAGCCGCCTTTTCAGGGTGATGCCGTATGACGTGCAGAAAGATTCTGTCTAGAAATAGATCAAAACGGCTGATTGGTCGAGGCATTGTTGCTGGCGTTAAAGACTCTGGACCGCCGAGGACCAGTCTGTCAACAATGGCATCTGTATGTTTTTGTATAAAGGCAAATGCATAGCCAGATGATGGGCGAACACATCCGCCATTTGCACCGATGGGCAGATAATCAAGATTGAGTGGTTGCACAAAAGCCATCGGAATACAGCCCTGCTCAGTATGGTCGACTTGCCAACCGCCAGTCGCCCAATAAGTCTCCAGATAGGTTTTAATTGCCTCTGCATAAAACTCATCATTCTGGCGTTTAGGGGAAAGCATGGTGGACTCGACTAATGCCTCCGTGGGGCTGTAAGGAAGCAGATAGATAAAATGAATGCCGCGGGACTGGTCACATCTGAAATCCATTAAAATAGCTGTATCAGTTGAAAAACAAGGTTGTGCTGCTTTGATCTCCACACCTTTAAAATGCTGCAGCATGGCCCCGTCAGGCATATTTGGAGGGCGGCTGTCAAAGATAGGCTGGGCGCCGGGTGTAGGCAGGCTGTCAGGCTCCTGCTGAATATTCCCGTCTATAATGTTTAGACAATGGGTCAGCCAATCACTGCTATCGAGACGGCAGTAGGGATGCGAATCAGCTGTTTGCGTAACCTTCCGTTCTGTTGTAATAATCTGCCATTTATGCCAGCGTTGTCTTGCGAGCTCGGTCTGTTCTTTGAGTCCCTGTGTTGCCCAGAATCCCCAGCTATGCCTATTTGTTGCGGCGAGAGAGATAGGACCATACAGACAAGCCTTTATACTTGATGTCTTTTCTGTCCGCACCAGCTGGCGGGCCAACGACAAGCCGGCACAGCCTGCTCCGATAATTGCCAATTCTGCCTGTTTTATGGAGGCTGTTCTGATCATTTTAGTGCCTCATCTAATAAGATGGTAATGGGCGCATGCAAATTGCTGTTATGAGTAGCTTTGGGCAGGCGATGGAGTTTTGATAGGGCCTGTAGGCTGGCACACAGTTTATCGCTCTTGCTGGTTACTACGCGCCCATCGCCCCACCGTAGCTTACGGGCTTTTAATTTTGTCCCAATGGCGCGATAAACACCTGCTGCAACAGCAGTACCATATCGCGCGCGCACAGGCAGAAATCCCAGCCCCAGACGCCCGCTTTCATAATACTGCTCAGCAAGGGTCAGCAGCCTGTCTACAGCAGCCTGAATCTGTTTATAGTCCTTAGATTCAGGGGCCTTTGCACAGGCAACAATCTGGTCAGGTGAAAGCTGGCCTGTCCAGCTTTCAGGGAGGTAGCGTCGTCCCATCTGGGCATCTTCCAGAATATCTCGTGCAATATTTGTCAGTTGCATGCCGATGCCCATATCCACAGCAAAACGGCAGGCTGCCCTGTCGTCACAGCCCAGAACAGGGCACATCAGGAGCCCGACTGCGCCTGCTACATGATAAGCATAAGCCACCAATTCTGCCTCATCCTTAAGCAGAATTTCAGACTGATCTAGCAACAGCCCGTCCAGTAGATGGATAAGTGGCCTAACAGGGATTTGGCATCGGTTCATAACCTGCATGTACTGCAAAAGCGCAGGGTCTGGCTGTTTAGGTATTTTCCCAGCATCTATTTGGGTTAGCTGGCGGCGGATGTAGCGGAGTCGATGTGTTCCTTCTTTCGTATCCAGCCCGTCGATATCGCCATCAGCAATATCATCCAAAAGCCGGCACAGGCTATACAGCTCAGCCGCATCTTTTGCCATCTGGCGGCCTAGCAGGCGTGATGCCCAGTAAAAGCTTTTGCCGTTTTTTGCCAGTGTCTTTAGGGCTGTGCCCCTCTCAGCTGGATAATGTGCGTCTTGCTGTTTCTGTTCAGCGCGTAGGCTGGACATGTGCGGCTTTCTGTTCATCTTCGCTGACCAACGTTTCAACAACTTTGGCTGAACAGAGCACACCAGGCATACCAGCACCGGGATGTGCACCTGCTCCTGAAAAATACAGATTTGCAAGATGTGGATCACGGTTATGATACCGGAACCAGGCAGATTGGGTGAAGCTGGGGGATATAGAAAAGCCAGCGCCGTGTTCAGATCGGTAATCTGCTTTGAAATCTTCAGGTGTCATATAAAAATCTTCGGTAATCACACTACGTAGACCTGGCATTATACTTTTCTCAAGGGCGCTGACAATCCTGTCCTGCAGGAGCGGCCCTTGTTTTGCCCAGTCCACATCACCCTGCAGGTTAGGGACTGGGCAGAGGACATAAAAACTATCACAGCCCTCAGGTGCGAAACGGGCATCTGTGGCAGTCGGGCGATGCAGATATAATGAAAAATCTTCTGCCAATATCTTTTTGCTAAAGATATCATGCAGCAAATCCTTATACCGTTTTCCCATCCATATTGTGTGATGGGCAATGTCTGGATAGCGCTGCCGGGTCCCAAAAAACAGCACAAACAGGCCCATCGAATAGCGGGTAACTGCCTCTGGCAAAACCTTTTTGCGGAGGTGGGTCTGGCTAGGCAGCATCTGTCGGTAAACAGTTGGTGGGTCAGCGTTACAAATCACATTGTCAGCAGAAATGAAGGCCCCGTCGGCCGTGCGCACACCTGTAACTTTCTTGTCAGAAACACAAATCTCAGTGATATCTGTATTCAGTTTCAGATTAACACCCTGGCGGATCATGAGCGCTTTTAATTCAGCGACCAGCTTGCCTGTACCGCCCATGCAGAAATACACGCCCCATTTGCGCTCCAAGTAATGAATCAAAGCATAAATGGATGTTGTATCAAAGGGGTTGCCGCCTACAAGTAACGGATGGATGGAAAAAGCCTGTCGCAATAAGGGGTGTTTAATGTGGCTGTTAACCAGTTGGGCTACTGTCAAATAGCTGCGTAGCCGCAATAATTGCGGGATTTGCTTGATCATAGAGGTAAAACGAGTAAAGGGCTTATCTGCCAGTTGAGTAAAACCGACATCAAAAATTTGTTTGGAGGTGTTCACCAACCTGTCATAATTTTTTGTGTCCTCTGGTGAAAACCGGGCAATCTCTGCATGTGTGTCAGCTAGTGACGGGCGGTAATCAAACTCAGATCCATCATGGAAATGAAACCTGTACCATGGATCAAGCGGCACAAATTCCAGATGTTCAGAACGCGTCTCTCCAAACAGGGTAAATAGTTCATCAAACAAAAATGGGGCGGTGATGACAGTTGGGCCGGCATCATGGCGAAAGCCGCCACGCTCAAATACACGCGCGCGGCCACCAACATATTCTAGCCGCTCTATCAGCGTGACCTGATGGCCTTTTGCACGCATACGCAGGGCTGCAGCAATTCCGCCGAAACCACTGCCGACGACCACGCTATGAACGCGCTCTGCTTTATCTTTCTCATAGGGGTAGGGGCGGGCATCATCCATTTGCCACATCCTCATTTTCCAGCCGGTTTCGTCTAGTCTAGCACAGGATATGCCTGCCTGTCCTGCCCAAACATTTTATCGGATGTCACTTAGTCATTCAGACTAGTAAGATCGCGGCAGACATGCCGAAGTTGTGCCAATATTGGTGTGATGATTGCCCGGCAATCTTTGGGAAAGGCAGCCGATGATGCTTCCGCTTCTTCCAACATGCTCAGCAAGGCTGATGAGGTCATGGTCAGCGCTGGTGACCGGCGCAGACGTTCCTGCCAAGCAAGGGCATCATGTGTGTCGCCTGAGGAAAGCCAGTTATCAAAGGCTGTCGCCGCATGCTTATCCAATGTGGTCTGAAACATCACAATCACCGCGTTTGGGGCGCGACGCAACAGGTCAGATGCCGGGCTTTCCGCGCCATCCTTACCAATCACATTCAACATATCATTGGCGATTTGGTAACAACCGCCTGCGGCACTGAAAAACCGGTTCAGCGGCCGTATAGCATCACGGCGGCCGGCCAAGTGCGCAATCCCTTCAACTGAAGCAATAAATAAAGGGGCAGTTTTGCCTGTGCTAATATCCATATAGCCAGCCCAGTCTGGGTAGGCGCGAACCTCAAACTCGAGAGCTTGTCCTGCCGTGGTGGCGGCCATATGGCGTGACAGGATAGAAACCAGCTGTGGCGTCTGTCCAAGATAGGCAGCTTCTGCTGCTAGCTCAAAGGAAAGCGCAATCAGCCAGTCACCAAGCGCCAGTGCCGTATCGCGACCATAAAAGGCCCAGACAGACGGCGCGCCCCGGCGCACCATATCTCCATCACAGATATCGTCGTGCACCAATGAGGCATTATGAAGAACCTCCACAGCTGCTGCCCAGGGTAGGCTGGCCGTTCGTGGTACGCCAAAACTGTCTCCAGCGGCTAGAGCCATACGGCCACGCAATTGTTTGCCGGTACGTTTGAAATGATGTTGAGCAGCGGTGGCAAGCGGGTGTTTGCCCGATGGCAATCTCCGCCCAATAAAGGCTGACAGTACATAAGACAAGTCGGGAAGAGCAGCAAGGTTTTCGGCGCCCTGCACCTCATTGACTTGGCTAGCTATGTTCTCTGTCATCTTCCGGCCCCTTCTTTAATTGATATTGTAAGATGAAAGGTGCAAAAAAATTGAGAAACGAACAATTGAGTGGAATAAAACGCAAGCACCCATCTAGATGATGGATGCTTGCGATAAATTTGATTACTTTGCGGCTTCAGATTGTGAAGTAGCAGCGGCCCAAATCGCTAGACAGAAACCGATCTTGTTAACAACGTCAGCAACGTTGTAGATCAGGTTCAGCGAATTGGCGTCAACTCCTCCAGTCATATAGCCAAAGAAATATCCAAGTGGATAGATGGCCCAACCAATGGTCACAATTAGACGCATTGTGTTGAAAGCTGATTGCACAGATGGGGGTGCACCTTCTGCAGCAACCTTACCAGCTTCTCCGGCAAAGATTTCATACAATATGTAACCCCAACCGGCCATCCCGATCACGAAACCAACCGTAGCGTTGATGAAGCCAGCCTCACCTAAATATCCGCCAACTAACATTACCATCGTACCGACCATGAGGCGCCAGAAGACGCCAACAGCAATGGCAGTACAGGCAGCTAGAATAAGGTAGAATTCAATCATCTGCAAAGGCACTGTTATTAGCCAATCTACATAACGGAAGACCGTAGGCGATGCACCTGTGGCAACCCAAACATCACGCATATAAAAGTAGTGGACCGCAGCTACCAATGTAACAAGTCCGCCCACAATCATCGATGTTCTCCACTTGCCGTCTACTCTCAATGATTCCATCAAGAAAAATACGGTAGCAGCGACCATTGCGATCGAAATCAACCAAAAGGTAATGCCGACAGGATCGTTCGGCTCCAAGTTACCACCAGCTGCTAAAGCAATTGATGGAATAAGAATAGCCAGTGACGCAATAGCAACTGACTTTAAAGACTTAATTATTGACATAGGACACTCCCCAAACGTCGCGTTCTAGAACGTCCTACTTTTTTCCCTGAACAGACACCTGTCAATTCAGATCTCCCCCCGAAGATAGTGCTAACTTAACATATTCATAAACATTGGCAAGCATTAGTGATTAAATTTCCAACAGTAATGACTTAACTATATGATTTTATTATGAAATAAAGAGATTTCCATATTATGGAGTGTCTGTTTATGCTGTAAAATTGACAGTTTTTTGGAAAAATGAGGGATGAAATGGGGCAGGATGCATTGTTAATCGGTGCATTTTCCTTTTCTGCCATCGGCGGTGCGATTTGTCTCATTTTAAGGCGACTTCAGGCATCCTCTCTTCCAGGACGGGTAAAGCGCTTTCTAACTAAAGGCCTTCTGGGGCTGGTTGTAGTAACTACGATTTATGTGATCCACTGGCATTCACAGAATTATAGAGAAAATTTTACAGGGAAATCAGAAGTGCTGCAGACCACTGATAATCGAGTTGCGCGAAGTGGATAAAAAGAGATTTTTCTGACCGAATGCAACTCAGCCTAAAAAGGGGCAGTTTTTTAAAATAGCCCGACCTACATTGCGGATATCACGATGTCCACATAACGCCATAGTCATATCCAGTTCTTTATGCAGTATTTCCAGCGCTTTGGTCACACCGGCTTCACCACCTGCCCCCAGACCATATAAAAAGGCGCGTCCGATACACGTTGCTTTTGCTCCCAATGCAATGGCTTTAAGCATATCCTGACCTGACCGGATTCCGCCATCCATCCAGATTTCGATATCGTGGCCAACCCGGTCTACAATTTCCGGTAGAATCGCAATTGAACTTTCAGCTCCGTCTAACTGGCGGCCTCCATGATTGGATACAATCAGAGCATCTGCTCCCGATTTTGCCGCCATTTCAGCATCATCAGCATCCAGAATGCCTTTGATAATCAGTTTATCTCCCCACCAGTCCTTGATTCGTTTGACATCCTCCCAGTTCAGTTGCAGATCAAATTGCTCACCGACCCAAGAAGACAGTTTTGACATATCAGACACACCATCCACGTGACCAACAATATTGCCAAAGGATCGGCGCGATGTCCCCAGCATGCCCATGCACCATCGGGGTCGCATCGCCATATCTAGAATATTTTTTACTGTCAGCTTTGGTGGGGTAGAGAGCCCGTTTTTGATATCTTTGTGCCGCTGTCCCAAAATCTGCAGATCCAGAGTTAGCATTAGGGCAGAACAGCCCGCCGCTTTGGCCCTCTGGATTAACCGTTTGGCAAAATCATGATCCTTCATCACATAAAGTTGGAACCAGAAACTCTCCGGGCTGTGGGTGGCTACATCCTCAATCGAACAAACAGACATCGTTGACAGGGTAAAAGGAATGCCAAATTTTGCCGCGGCACGGGCAGCCAAAATTTCACCATTAGCATGCTGCATGCCAGTCAGGCCCGTTGGGGCGATCGCACAAGGCATGGTCACATCCTGGCCAATCATCGTTGTTTTAGTGGTCCGGTTTGCCATATCCACAGCGACACGCTGCCGGAAGCTGATCTTTCTGAAATCCTCGCAATTGGCGCGAAATGTTGTTTCGGTCCAAGAACCTGATTCCATATAATCATAGAACATGGTCGGCACGCGCTTTTTCGCGATCGCTCGCAGCTCATCAACGGTTGTGATTGCATCCATCATTTTCATTAATCCGGTCTTCAAAAAAATTACGTCAGCTCGCGAAACTTGCTTAATTTTACCGCTTTTGTCAGCTTTGCGAGAAGGGGTTATGACAATTTTTTTCATTTTTTGTCTGTTTCGGCATTGAAAGCTGGGCCTTGGTCTGGTTTTCTCACACTCATCTTGTCTGCCTGATTGACAAACTGCTGTTGAAAGGGAACCTGAAGTAATGATGGCCACATCTGCCCATATTGTGATTATCGGGGCCAGCCATGCGGGTTTGTCTTGTGCCGAACGTCTTCGCACGGGGGGGTTTGACGGTCAGATCACGATTCTAGAACGTGACCCGGGTCTGCCTCTGCAACGCCCGCCTTTGTCCAAAACCTATCTCAAAGCTGATCTCACCGACGGGGAAGGGGCCTTCGTCCTGCGCAAGGAGGATTGGTTTGATAATTTCAAAATCACCTTCCGGCCGGCTTGTGAAGCGGCCTCTCTTGATCCCGTTCATCAACAGCTCAGCCTGACAGATGGTAGCACCCTGTCTTATGACCATCTTGTGCTGGCCACGGGGGCGCTTGCTCGACCTTTGCCAAAGGCTGCTGATCCACCTAACCTGCATATGTTGCGCACAGCCGCTGATGCTCGGCTTTTGCGGGCTGGCTTGGCGGATGTGCGCACAGCACTGGTGATTGGCGGCGGCTATATTGGTCTGGAAGCGGCGGCATCATTGCGCAGCCTTGATATTGATGTGCACTTAGTGGAAATGGCCCCGCGTCTGCTGGCCCGTGTGGCCAGCCCGGTCTTGTCTGAACACTGCGCGGCCCTGCATCGCCGGCATGGCATTCAGCTTCACCTTGGCACGGCTACGCAAGACATTAAAACAGATATATCAGGCCGGATTACGGCCGTGCATCTTGCCGGTGGACAAAAGCTTGATACACAGCTTGTACTTGCTGGCATTGGCATTGTTCCGGATACAGCTCTGGCAGAAGCGGCTGGCCTTGCCGTTGATAACGGCATTGTTACTGATGCAGATTATCGCACCTCTAATCCGCATATTTCTGCGATTGGGGATGTGGCCCGGGCCCCAGCAATAAATCCGGTTCGTGTTGAATCCATTTATCATGCCCAGTATAGCGGAGCAGTGGTTGCCGCGCGGCTGACAGCCAGCGCTGCTCCGTCTCATGAAGCCTGGTGGTTCTGGTCAGATCAATATGATGTGAAATATCAGATGGCAGGCTTGGTTCCTGCGGAAGCACCGTCTGTCTTGTCTGTTACCCGTGCAGGCCGGCGCGAAAACAGCGTGTCTGTCTGGTCTTATGACGGGGCTGAACTTGTGTCTGTTGAAGTAGCAAATGACCCGCAGGCGTATATGATCGGTAAAAAGTGCCTTGAAGCCGGCCTCAGCCCCGCCCCATCAGATATAACCAATCCTGATTTGGTGTTGAAATCCCTGCTCAACTGATACTTTTGCTCTTTTTTTCATTTCCGAACTGACAGGTCGCCTTGTGAATATTAGCCATCTGTTTTCCTGCCTAGCATTTTTTGGTGAGAACATTTTGGAGGACCGCAAAGAATGGCGATGCGGACAGGAAACAGACAAAGCGGCGTTAGACAGGCCCGTCACGCTAAATGCAGCGAACAACCTAATGCTCCGGCCTATATCACCCGCAAAATCCCCTATTATGAGTTTCTGGATGAAGAGTTTCGGACCTATATTACCCAGCGGAAAGAAGCCATGCCGGATGCCTGGTATTAAGCTAAACTTGAGAGGATGAGCGTAGGGGAGGAGAAGATGAAAGACCAGTGCAGAGTTGTAGTGATTGGCGGCGGTGTTGTTGGTGCTTCTGTGATTTATCATCTGGCCAAATTCGGCTGGACAGATGTGTGTCTTCTTGAACGCTCTGTGCTGACAGCTGGCTCCTCATGGCATGCGGCAGGCGGCATCCATGCGCTGAACGCAGACCCTAACATTGCCGCCCTTCAGGCTTATACTATAGACCTGCTTCAAGAAATTGAAGCTGAAAGCAGCCAGAATATCGGCCTGCATATGACAGGCGGGCTGACCATGGCCGGTACGGAAGATAGATGGGAATGGCTTCAGGCTGCCTACCGCGTGTTTCAGTCTATCGGCATTGATGACTGCCGTCTGGTCACACCCGAAGAAGCGCGCGAATTAAACCCGATTATGTCAACAGACGGGTTGCTGGGCGGCATGTGGGCAGACCGTGAAGGTTATCTGGATACCACAGGCACGGTTCATGCCTACGCCACCGCCGCGAAAAAGCGGGGGGCGGAATATTATGAACATACCAAGGTAGAAGCTCTTGAACAGACTGCTGACGGCTGGCGAGTGCTAACTGATAAAGGCACCATCACCTGTGAACATGTGGTCAATGCTGCAGGTCTCTGGGCGAAACAGGTGGGCCGTATGGCTGGTATTGAGCTGCCAGTCTCGCCGCTGAAACATCATTATCTGGTCTCAGATTCAATCCCAGAACTGGAACAGCTTGATTTTGAAGTCCCAATGACAGTCGATCTTGAAGGCTTTACCTATCTTCGTCAGGATCAGAAAGGCGTGTTGCTTGGCATTTATGAAATTGACCATGAACATTGGGCGATGGATGGCGCGCCTTGGGATTACGGGATGGAACTGTTCCAGGAACAGACCGACCGGATCGAATATGAACTCACTCTCGGTTTTGAAAGATATCCCGTTTTGCAGGATGTTGGCGTGAAAACCTGGGTCAATGGCGCCTTTACCTTTTCTCCTGACGGCAATCCTCTTGTCGGGCCGGTTTCAGGCAAAAAGGGCTATTGGTGTGCCTGTGCGGTGATGGCCGGCTTCCTTCAGGGTGGGGGTGTCGGTAAATCTCTTGCCGAATGGATGATCCATGGCGAACCAGAAGCTGATGTTTATGGTATGGATGTCGCCCGCTATGGCGAATTCGCGGAAAATAAGGAATATATCCGTCAGACCACCGGCCAGTTCTATTCCCGCCGGTTTGTGATGACCTATCCGAATGAACAGCTGCCTGCAGGCCGGCCACTGAAAATGGCTCCGGCTCATGAT
>DEBO01000051.1 GCA_002348585.1 Alphaproteobacteria bacterium UBA2954
GCTGTTGAAAAGAATAACCGCCGGATGCGGATTGTCGCCGCAAAGGGCGCGCGCCGCGATAATCTACGTGCGATAATGCGTGATAAATCAATTTCCATGGAAGAACGATTTGCTGCATCGTGTAAGTTGGCCCAAGAGCCGCGTGACAGCGCGCGCTCACGGGTGCGTAACCGTTGCTTGGTGACAGGTCGTCCCCGCGGTTATTACCGTAAATTAAAAATGTCACGCATTGCACTTCGAGATTTGGCTTCAATAGGTCAAGTTCCGGGTGTCGTTAAGTCAAGTTGGTAAGAAGGAGAGATTGCAATGTCTATGAGTGATCCTCTTGGAGATATGATAACACGGATTAGGAATGGTCAAACAGCTCGCAAAGCTGTTGTGTCCAGCCCCTCATCAAGGCTTCGTGCGAATGTGCTCGAAGTACTGAAGCGCGAGGGGTATATACGTGACTATTCGGCTGTTGAGGTCCGTCAGGGAATTTCTGAGCTGAAAATCGAATTAAAATATCATGAAGGTCTTCCTGTTATCTCTGAAATAAAACGGGTTTCTACACCAGGTCGTCGTGTCTACAGTGGCATCAAAGATCTGACAAGAATTTATAACGGTTTGGGTATTGCCGTACTGTCCACACCTCAGGGTGTCTTGTCCGACAATGAAGCACGTGTTGCCAATGTTGGCGGCGAAGTTCTCTGTCAGGTATTTTAAGGGGAAATTACTATGTCACGTATTGGAAATTCTCCGATTAAATTACCCGATGGTGTGAATATAACAGCAGAAGGTTCACGGCTGGTAGCCAAAGGCAGTAAGGGTGAACTGGAAATGGCATTACCAGATAATGTTAACGTATCTGTTGGTGAGGGTTTGGTTAAAGTTGTGCCTCTTGAGAAATCCATCCATGGTCGCTCCATTTGGGGAACAGTTCGAGCAAATATTAATAATATGGTGGTTGGTGTGTCCAAGGGATTTGCGCGTAATCTCGAGATCAATGGGGTTGGTTACCGTGCAGCTATGCAGGGCAATAAGTTGCAGCTGAGTCTCGGCTTCAGCCACCCTGTTGAAATGGATATTCCTGCGGGTCTGTCTGTGAAGGTGGAAAATAACACAAAAATTGAGATTACAGGTACTGACAAGCAGTTGCTTGGCCAGTTTGCCTCGGAAATTCGAGCTAAGCGGCCTCCAGAGCCTTTCAAAGGCAAAGGTGTAAAATATGCTGAGGAGTTTATCGTCCGCAAAGAAGGCAAGAAGAAATAAGGATTCAAGTCAGATGTTGAGCTCAAGAAAAATGTTTGAAAAGCGTCGTGCACGTAACCGCAACAGCCTTAAGAGAAACGCAAATGGCCAGCCACGCTTGTCCGTTCACCGTTCATCACGGCATATCTATGCGCAGATTATTGATGATGTTACTGGCACAACGCTTGCTTCAGCCTCAACCTTGGATGCTGATTTCAGAAAAAATGGTAAGACTGGCGCAGATATGATCGCAGCGACAGCTGTCGGCAAGTCGGTAGGTGAGCGAGCTGTTGGCAAGGGGGTTAAGGAAGTTGTGTTTGACCGTGGTGGGTATGTGTATCACGGCCGGGTGAAAGCCCTAGCCGATGCCGCGCGTGAAGCCGGACTTGAGTTTTGAAGGAGCAAGCAATGGCACGCAGCAATGATAGAGCAGAACAAAGCAACCTGAGAGAAGAGCCTGAATTAGTTGAGAAGCTGGTCGGGATCAATCGTGTGGCTAAGGTGGTCAAAGGTGGCCGTCGCTTTGGTTTCGCCGCCCTCGTTGTCGTTGGCGACGGCAAAGGCCGTGTTGGCTTTGGCACAGGCAAGGCTAAAGAAGTGCCTGAAGCCATTCGCAAGGCTACTGAAAATGCTAAGCGTGATATGGTGCGTATACCGCTTCGTGACGGTCGTACGTTGCATCATGATATTCTCGGTCGCTATGGGGCAGGCAGGGTACAGCTTCGCTCTGCACCATCTGGCACAGGAATTATCGCTGGTGGTCCAATGCGTGCCGTTTTTGAAGCTCTGGGCGTTCAAGATGTTGTGGCAAAGTCAATCGGCACTTCTAACCCGCATAATATGATCAAAGCTACATTTATGGCCCTAAAATCTATTCAGGCACCGCGTTCTGTTGCGGCAAAACGTGGGCGCAAGGTTGCTGAAGTGCTGGGCAAAACAACTGAGCAGACAGAAGCATCTTGAGTGCGCCTGAGAGGAAAGTAATATGGCAAAATCAACAATAAAAGTGGTCCAGATCCGCAGTGCAATTGGTCGTGAAGGTTCGCAGCGTAGGACTTTAATTGGTCTTGGTCTGAACAAAATTGGACGTATCCGCGAATTGGAAGACACACCAGCGGTTAGAGGGATGATTAATAAAGTGAAGCATCTGGTGCGCTTTGAAGCCGCGCCCTGAATAATTTAAGAACGTTAGGCTAGCTGAACAATCAGAAATGGTCTGACAGGAGTATAAAGATAATGAAATTGAACGCAATTAAAGAACAAGACGGCGCAACCCATAAACGCAAGCGCGTTGGTCGCGGTATTGGTTCTGGCCGGGGCAAAACATCTGGATCTGGACACAAAGGCCAGAAGGCACGTTCCGGTGTTTCGATCAATGGCTTTGAAGGTGGGCAAATGCCAATTCACCGACGTCTTCCAAAGCGAGGTTTCAATAACATATTTCGTAAAAGCTATGTTGAGGTCAATTTGGGTCGGCTCCAATCTGCTCTAGACGCCGGAAACTTGGATAAGAAAAAGCCTATTAATGTTGCTGCCCTTGTTTCTGCTGGTGTTGTCTCAAAGCCGCGTGACGGGGTTCGTGTGCTAGCAAATGGAACACTCAAAGACAAAATTGAAATTCACGCAGTTGGTGCATCAAAAGCGGCTGTAGCTGCGATAGAAAAAGCAGGTGGTAAGATTGTAATTGCAACAGATCAGCCAGCCAGTGGGCTCGAAAAAAGGTAAGTCACTTAAATGGCGCAATCAACACAGGCAAATGTAGGCTTTGGCCTCGGTGCATTAACGAAAGCAGATGATCTAAAAAAACGTCTCCTGTTTACCGTTGGAGCGCTCATTATTTACAGGTTGGGCACATTCATTCCGCTGCCAGGGATAGACCCTGTAGCTCTGTCTGAGGTGTTTGGGCAGCAGGCGACTGGCATTCTAGGGATGTTTGACATGTTCTCAGGCGGTGCTCTCGGCCGGATGACAATTTTTGCTCTGAATATAATGCCTTATATTACAGCTTCTATTATCATGCAGTTGATGACAGCGATTGTGCCGACGCTTGAAACTCTTAAAAAAGATGGTGAAGCCGGTCGCAAGCAAATTAATCAATATACTCGTTACCTTACTGTATTGTTAGCTAGTGTTCAGGGTTATGGCATTGCCGTTGCTCTCGAATCTGCTGGCACGGTCGTGACTGAACCTGGATTATTTTTTCGATTGACAACAGTGGTGACGCTTGTTGGCGGCACTTTATTCCTGATGTGGCTGGGTGAGCAGATTACAGCACGTGGTGTGGGGAATGGGATTTCTCTGATTATCTTTTCTGGTATCGTGGCTGAAGTGCCCAGTGCTCTAGCTGGTACGCTCGAGCTTGGTAGAACTGGGGCTTTGTCAGCATTTTTGATTGTTGCTGTGTTTCTTATGGCCATCGCCGTAATTGCGTTCATTGTGTTTATTGAGCGTTCCTTGCGTAAGATACTTGTGCAGTATCCGAAGCGGCAGCATGGCAATAAAGTATTTGGCGGTGAGGCTCAACATCTGCCCTTGAAAATCAATGTTCCGGGTGTAATACCGCCAATTTTTGCCTCATCACTGCTATTAATGCCTATTTCGATCATCAATTTGACGGGGGGTCAGTCAGGCGGTGCGGATTGGTTGGTCGCCTTGAACGCCATGCTTGGGAGAGGACAACCGCTTTATTTGGCAATTTATATTGGGCTGATCGTCTTTTTTGCCTTTTTCTATACGGCCATTGTTTTCAACCCAGAAGACACTGCTGAGAATTTGCGTCGAAACGGTGGCTATATTCCGGGCATTCGACCGGGCCAACCAACCGCCGATTATCTGGACTATATCCTAACACGTCTTACTGTTCTCGGTGCAGCCTATCTTTCTGCCGTTTGCATTCTTCCTGAAATTCTGATTAGTAATTATGCCATTCCGTTTTATTTCGGAGGAACTTCCCTGTTGATTGTTGTTACGGTAACGCTAGACACAGTTTCTCAGATTCAGTCGCATCTGATGGCGCATCAGTATGAAGGTTTGATTAAAAAATCAAGATTGAAAGGGCGAAACAGATGAATATCATTATTTTTGGCCCTCCAGGAGCGGGAAAAGGCACGCAGGCTCAGATTATTGTTGATGAACGGGGAGTAGTTCAGCTATCCACTGGCGATATGTTGCGCTCTGCAATTGCTGCCGGAACAGAACTCGGCATGAAAGCAAAGCAGATTATGGATGCAGGTCGGTTAGTATCAGATGAAATCATAGTCGGAATGATTAGCGATCGCATGGCAGAAGATGACTGTGCAAATGGAGTTATTTTGGACGGGTTTCCACGCACAGTTGCTCAAGCTGAAGCACTTGATGCAATGCTCGATGGCCGAGGAGTAAGCCTGGACAAGGTTATTGAAATACAGGTGGATGAAGTAGCGCTGTTTGCCCGTATTGAAAAGAGGGCTGCGGAAACCGGAGCGGCTAGAAGCGATGACAATGCAGATGTGTTGACACAACGGTTGAAGGTCTATCATACCAATACAGCACCAGTGCTACCCTATTATCGTGAAAAAGGACTGCTGATGTCTGTAGATGGCATGCAGGCTGTTGAAAAGGTAAGTGAAGCGATTAGACAATGCCTTGATAGCTAAGCAAAGGATAAGAAGATCAAATAAGTTTCTGAAGCAAAGCTGTTTGAGAAGTGAGTTAAGGTTTGAGCTGCGGTAATTGTCCGCAAAATAAACGAAGGAGAGACCAGTGGCACGAATAGCTGGTATAAACATACCGACCAAAAAACGTGTAGAAATAGCACTGACATATATTCATGGTATCGGCACAACCAGTGCGCGATCAATCTGTAATAAGGCGGGTATTACCCAGGAACGCCGAATAAATGATCTTACAGAAGATGAACTATCAAAGTTGCGCGATATCATTGATGCTGACTATCTGGTTGAAGGTGATTTGCGTCGGAAGACATCAATGGATGTAAAACGTTATCTGGATTTAGGGTGTCTGCGGGGCTTGCGTCATCGTCGGAATCTGCCTGTACGGGGCCAGCGCACGCATACTAATGCCAGGACGCGTAAAGGTCCAGCAAAGGCAATCGCTGGTAAAAAGAAATAGTAACGGGATAGAGCAGGGAATATGGCAAAGCAACCAACACAAGCACGAGTCCGTCGCCGCGAGCGCAAAAATATCACCAATGGTATTGCGCATGTGAACTCGACATTCAATAATACCATGATCACAATCTCAGATGTGCAGGGAAATACTATCGCCTGGTCATCTGCAGGGACACTTGGATTTAAAGGGTCACGGAAATCTACACCTTTTGCAGCGCAGATGGCAGCTGAGGATGCAGGTAAAAAGGCAGCAGAACACGGTGTGAAAAGTATTGATGTCGAGGTGCGCGGCCCAGGTTCCGGTCGGGAATCAGCTTTGCGTGCACTTCAGTCTGTTGGATTTTCTGTTACATCCATCCGTGATGTCACACCTATCCCACATAACGGGTGCCGGCCTCGGAAACGCCGTAGAGTTTGAGCTCCTGATTTTTTGAGGGGAAGTTTCTCACTAGTAGTGAAATAAAGAAACCTTACCTTCTGTTTGCTGAACAAAAAGGAAATTTGTCTATGATTGAAAAGAATTGGCAAGAGCTCCAAAAGCCAGACAAGGTTATTGTCAACCCATCAGAGTACAATCCGCGTCAGGCGGTTGTTTCACTTGGCCCTCTTGAGCGTGGGTTTGGGACCACCCTCGGTAATGGTCTGCGTCGTATTTTGCTGTCGTCACTGCAAGGTGCTGCGGTGACAGCGATTCAGTTACAAGGGGTGGTGCATGAGTTTTCCTCGGTCGCTGGTGTACGCGAGGACGTGACAGACCTAGTTTTGAATGTGAAGGGCATCGCTGTTTCCATGTCTGTTGAAGGCGAAAAACGCCTTCGACTTCAAGCGGAGGGGCCGGCCGTTGTCACAGCAGGTATGATTTCTGAAGCTGCTGGCGTTGAAATTATGAATCCAGACCATGTGCTTTGCCACGTCGATAAAGGCGGGTCTTTATCAATGGAATTAACTGTATCTTCTGGGAAAGGTTATGTGCCAGCGAACCATAACCGCTCAGAAGATGCTCCGATTGGACTTATTCCAGTTGACTCTATCTTTAGTCCTATCCGTCAGGTTGCTTACAAAGTTGAAAATGAACGTGTTGGTCAGATCACTGATTATGACCGCCTGCTTCTCACAATTGAGACCGATGGGTCAATAACACCTGAAGATGCAGTTGCCTATGCGGCGCGTATTCTGCAAGACCAGTTGCAGCCGTTCATCAATTTCGATGAGCCCAAGATTGATGCAGCAGATGCCGCTGTTGATCCGTTTCCGTTCAATCGTAATTTGTTACGAAAGGTAGATGAACTTGAGTTATCTGTTCGTTCAGCAAACTGTTTGAAAAATGATAATATTGTCTACATTGGTGACTTGGTTCAAAAGACGGAATCTGAAATGTTGCGGACTCCAAATTTCGGACGTAAATCTTTAAACGAAATTAAAGAGGTGCTCAAGATTATGAATCTCGAACTGGGTATGGATATCGAAAGCTGGCCGCCAGAAAATATTGAAGAGCTAGTCAAGCGACTGGACGAACCTTTTTAACTTCAGCCCCGGATTTTAACCGGGTCTGAAAAAGATTTGATCAGCCTGTCTTTTGGTGTCAGGCAACAATGGAGACTAACATGCGGCATCGTATCTCTGGAAGAAAGTTGAACCGGACGTCACAGCACAGAAATATGCTTTTCCGGAACATGGCACAGGCACTGATAAAACACGAACAGATCGTAACAACACTACCAAAAGCGAAAGAGTTGCGCGGCGTTGTCGACCGTCTGATTACTCTGGCAAAGCGTGGTGACTTGCACGCTCGCCGTCAGGCTCATGCACGACTGCGCGATGATGCTATGACAGCTAAGCTGTTTGAGGTTCTGGGTACACGTTATGCTGATCGCAATGGGGGATATACCCGTGTGCTTAAAGCAGGCTTCCGTTATGGAGATGCAGCTCCTATGGCCGTGATTGAATTGGTTGACCGTGATGAAGATGCCCGCGGACAGGACTCAGGTCCGGTGATGTCTGATGACACACCTGAAGAAGAACAGGCCGCTGTGGCGACGGCCTGACCCTTCTTGATAGGCATGCATAAAAGGTTGTCTGGACAGGACAGCCTTTTTCGCATCCGGGTACAGCAGACAGGGATTACTCTTTATATTCTGTGGCAAACGAGGCAGAATAACAGGTGATATGTGTGATTGTTTGTTTTTAAAATCACCGCTTGCTGAAGCCTTGCGTCCGCGCACTCTTGCTGATGTTGTCGGCCAGCCGGATGTTACCACGGCAATGGGGGCCAGGCAGGGCGGCTCTGGGTCTGTGGTTCTGTGGGGTCCGCCTGGAACAGGTAAAACTACATTGGCCCGTATCCTGGGTGAAGAGGCAGGACAGCGATTTGTCGCTATGTCTGCTGTACTTGACGGGGTTGCTGACTTGCGGCGCTTGTTTGCCAATGCTGAAAAGGACTTTCAGATAGGCCAGCAGACTTTACTGTTTATTGATGAAATTCACCGCTTCAATAAAGCCCAGCAGGATGCGCTTTTGCCTGTGATTGAAAAAGGGATGATCCGATTGGTAGGGGCAACCACAGAAAATCCGTCTTTTTCGTTAAACAGTGCGTTGTTATCCAGAATTCAGGTTCTTGTCCTTCACCCTTTGGACATTGATGCGCTTTTAGAAATACTCAGCCGTGCAGAAATCCAACTCGGAACCAGATTGCCGCTTGATGAAAACGCTCGTAACGCGCTTGCTGTGATGGCAGACGGTGATGGTCGCTATCTTCTAAATTTAGTTGAAACGTTGCATGAATCTGCGCTCCCGCCAGAACCTCTTCTGAACCCGGATGAGTTGGCTGTTCATCTGGCGCGGCGGCCGCTCAATTATGATCGGGCAGGGGATGAACATTATAATCTTATCTCTGCTTTGCATAAATCACTGCGGGCGTCTGACTGTGATGCTGCCTTGTACTGGCTGGCGCGTATGGTTCAAGCTGGTGAAGATCAGCGGTATATTCTGCGACGGCTAACACGCTTTGCTTCAGAGGACATTGGCCTGGCCGCACCTGAAGCGGTAGGTAAGGCGATTGCGGCTTGGCACTCCTTTGAACGGCTGGGTGCACCAGAAGGTGATCTGGCGCTTGCTGAGCTGGTGATTTTTCTGGCCACCGCTCCGAAATCAAATGCGGCTTATATAGCCTGGAAGGCGGCGCTGAAAACGGCAAGAGAAAAAGGCACATTGATGCCGCCAAAACATATTTTAAATGCACCAACTGCCCTAATGAAAGAATTGGATTATGGGGCAGGCTATATCTACGACCATGACGACACCGATGGATTTTCTGCTCAGAACTGTTTTCCGGACAGCCTGACCAGACAGTCTTTTTATCAGCCTGCAGAGCGGGGGTTTGAGCGCGAAATTTCTAAACGTCTTGCCTATTGGGACAGATTGCGAAAGGTCAAATCAT
>DEBO01000098.1 GCA_002348585.1 Alphaproteobacteria bacterium UBA2954
TGGGGAAATATTGTCACAGGCATTGATTTGACGCGTCGTGTTGACGGGCAGGAAGTGTTTGGACTGACATCGCCACTGATTACGACGGCTTCAGGGGCAAAAATGGGTAAATCAGCAGCAGGGGCCGTCTGGTTAAATGAAGATAAGCTTCCAACCTTTGATTTCTGGCAGTTCTGGCGCAATTCAGAAGATGCTGACGTTGGCCGGTTCCTGAGACTATTCACAGAATTGCCTGAAACTGACATTCAGCAGCTTGAAGCTTTGGAAGGTGCAGACATCAACACTGCAAAGATTGCTCTTGCAAACGCGGTAACAACTTTATGCCATGGCAAAGGAGCTGCAGACTCTGCTGCGCAAACTGCACGACAGAGCTTTTCTCAGGGCGGCATCGCTGACGGACTGCCTACGCTACATATAGCCGCAAGCGAGCTTGAACAACTCAGTCTCATCGATGCCTTTGTTAAGATTGGCCTTGCCAATTCAAAAGGTGAAGTGCGCCGCCTTATCAGAGGGGGTGGGGCGAGGCTCAACAATCAGCCTGCGAGAGAAGAAGATTACATGTTTCAGACCACTGACTTCGATAAGGACGGCAAAGCGCAGATCGCAGCAGGCAAAAAACGCCGCGCCGTCATCCAGTTGTCTAGCTAAAGCCAAAAACGCTCAGTTTCAGCCACAGCGACCAGCACAGCTGAGTGTCTATTGCGCAGAGGGGGCTGGCTCATCAACACCGAGGATACGGCGACGTTCATTGCCCAGCCAATCTGGACTCAGAATATCTCTCAGCAGGCCTGGGGCCAACGCAAATAAATTGATGCCTACATCAGCATCATCTACATCTCCCGTCATCTTAAATTGGGTAGAAAATATTCCTGTTTTGTCGATTCCTGTTAGCAATTCTCCAACAAATGGCACGTACCCAATTAATTTGCTCAGCTGTTTAAGAGGAACCAGATCACCACTTATATCAACCTCTCTGTTCTCTTTGTCATAACTGCCTAAAAAATGAACGCCAACAGCCTCGCCAACAGCCCTGATTTTTTCCAGCCTGAAAATATCACCATCTGCACCAATGATTGCCTGCCCGTTTGAAAAATGGGTGCCCTCACCTTCAACCAGTGAAGATAAACCAGCAACTGAAAGAACAGAAAAAGCACGAATAGCCTTTGGAGCCTCAACAACATGAAAGTCAGTAAGTTCTATTTCCGTAAGGTATTTTGAAAAACTATCTTTACTAAAAGTAGTTGCCATTCGCAAGTTACCGCCTCTGATTGTATCAGTTATCTGCAGCCCATCCAGAACACGCCCTCCATTTTTTGATGTGATCAGCAGAATATTTTCGCCTGTATCTGAGGGGCTGTAAGTCAGCTCAGCTTCAGTGCCACCAATAACGCCAACAGCTGTTAAAAATTCACCTTGTTCCCCAAACAAAGCACCCAACGTACCTTCATTTAGCAACGGAAGCCCCTTTACAATCAGGCTGCCCCGCAGCTGTGCCTCTCCATCGCCCTTTTTTGTGGTCTGTCCCTCCAAATGACCGCTAAAGCTGATCTCTGGACCAAGAACCATCGCCTTAGATGTAATGTCAAATAAAATATCCCGTCCTTTTGCTAGACCTTCATGCCGGCGCAGTGGAATTAAATTAATCTGATCGCCCTCTGCTGTAACTTTCATAACTCCATCCTTATTCCGCTCAAGTAGCAATGTATCGATGCGGTGACCAGGCAGAATTATTTCTTCCAAATATCCGTGATTTATTGACATGTCAGCATCAAAAGCAAGGCGGCCCTTTGCCTTCAGGCTGGATGCATTGATATCTATCGCTTCTATCTGCTGAAGCTTGTTATCTTCAAAAATCATCTGCATGTTTGCAGTTGCCACCTCTCCGGGCAGCTTTGCCCAGTCGAGTAAAGGAAGTGATACGGATGTATCTGTTGCGTCTGCAATAATGCCTACTTTAAACAAACGTTCTCGTAGCTGACCGGTGACAGATACTTTTAACCTCATCGCCTGCTCGACAGGCAAATTATAACGGTCTTTAACATAGGCTGTTACAGTGGCATCGTTATTTGTCTTTATGGTCAAATTCATATCATCATCAGATGTCTGATAAGCAAAATCAGTTTTCAGACCAGACAGAATTCCAGACCCTGAAACCTGTGCGCTGCCATGCTGAAACGTCAACACGATATCAGCCTGTTCAAGTTTATGCTGAAGAGGTAAATTCTGGATGCTTGCATTTGCCATACTGCCATTAACAGCCAAATCAGTAATTTTCAGTCGTTTGCCAGGGAAGGCAAGCGCAGCTAATTCCATTGTGAATTCTGTCTCACCAGTAACCGGCTTACCCTCAAGCTTAAGCTTTTTCAGCTGATTTATTCTCGAATGACCAAGAACAGACAGGACTGTGCTGACATCACCTTTTGCAATTAGTCTAACGGTGAGGTCCCGCTTGCGACTCACAGGAAAGAGTGGGCCAAAGCCTATTTTCGCCTGATTAACAGATAAATGCTCAATTTGACCTTTTTCTATATTAAGCGTCAGATGATTATCTTCAAATTTCAACAGACCTGACAGGCTTGTTGCTGGTATAAAATCCTGATAGAGGCGAAATTGCGCATTATTGAACAAAACATCACCTGTCACAGAAACCAACTTTGGCTGCTCATCCTGCTCAGATATCATCAAATTTAGCTGACCTTCACCAAAACTGCCTGATGAAATATGACGGTCCATCCACAAAGAGGTTTTTGAGGCCAACTGTTTCGGCCAGAGATGTTTAAACAATTCAATATCAAGAAATTTAGACATTAACGTGAGGTCTGTGACAAAAATATCATTTATTTTTTTTCTTGCGCCACTTAAACTTAAATGACCGGACTGTTTCAGATCGATAAACAGATTTTGAAGAATGGTGTCACTTCCCTGCTGGCGCAGGATTAGATCAACTGACGGCACCCTCACGGTTGGCCCATAGCCGGCCACACGCATAAACCCATTACGAACAGACAAGGCAGTAGCAACAGTTTCGACTTGTCCATCTGACCCAACCTTTACATCAAAAGAACCTTTCAGGGTACCAACTACCGTCTGATACTGATCATCAGAATAAGATAGCCTAATATTTGCATATTCACCTGAAAGATGCAGTTGAGAGAAGATTAAAAGACCTTGTTTGGGCCTTAACTTACCCTCAAATTCAGCAGCCAGAGTTTTAAAACGTCCGCCCTCAATATGCCGCGAAATCCAACTGCGTAAATCAACCAACTGACCCTTTGGCCACACGGTCTGCATTGCAGGAATAGATATATCCTCACCTAATATTGTGCCTTTAAATTTCATTTCATTGGCATGAACAGAGAATAATTTTCCTGCCATCCTGACAGTCTGCTGATCGGCCAGATTTGCTGATAAATTGTGAATAACCAGAATATCTTCAGCTGCACTGTAATCCAACTTTGCCTGCAAATTTGAATAAACTGAAGTCAGTGGCTTGTCGTCTTTCCGGAGGGAAAGAAAACCATGTGATGATGACATTTCACCGCTAAGCACTGACAGGGATTGCCCCTCGAATGCGCCAGTTAACTCCATATCAACGTCGCTGAGTCTATGCTGTTTAAACCTATCTGCATGGCCCATCAATTTCAGGAGCCTGGTCACATCAACATGCTTAGTTTTCAGCTCAAACAAACTAAGTGAAGACAGAAAATTGACGTTCAATGACAACTTGATTTGGGGTATGATCTGCCCCGTTTCGACAGGTTGAGACAGGCGCAGCGACATATTGATCTCATCTGACATGGTCCGTTTATCTGCTGGCCAGAATGACAAGGCCAGGTCCGAGAATTGTTCACTGTCTGGCTGGCCATCAACTGAAGATGAAATGATGAATTCATTTGCGGTCAGGGTTAAGCGCCGCAAGCCTGATGGCCACATGTCCCTGTGGCTTCCGGAGACCTTTCCTGCAGTCTGCAAGCTACCTGGCAGAGGAAAGACCACCAGGTGATTGAGCCAGCTGAATTCATTCAAAAATTTTACAGCCTGTTTCTGACGCTCTACTTTCAACGTCTTTGCTCGCAAAGCAATTTCAACTGGCAAGGCGGTGCGCAAAGACCCTACGCCAAAGGCCAGCTGAACAGTATCAAAATTCAAATGCTGTTCCTGATAGATAAGGCTGGCATCCTCCAACTGTGCTAAAAGCTGAAAATGATTCAAATCATAGCTGAACGACACATCAGAAATATGTGTTTTAGCCCCTGGAAATGCATCTGAAACCCTGGCACTTATAAAGGCAGCAGGACCGCCCTTCTTCTCAATTACATAAATAGCCGCACCAGCAGCAAGCAGCACTAGAATGGTTGATGTCAGCAAGCTGTAAATAAACCACCTGAGCCATCCATATAAGCTGGGAGGCTGTTTTCTTGCTTTTCTCAGCTTGCCAATATTAGGGCCTTGTTCACTCACTGAATTTTGCCCGGCTTATTTAGTTGTGTGCTATACACTGTCGCCCCCAATTGACGTCGTCATATATAAAACTTCAGATTACCAACCTTTACATGCAGTTTTATATGACTTTTTTTGTTATCATTCTATATGGATCCAAAAAGATAGTTTTTTACGCTAACGGAAATGGAGACAAAAGCATGCTAGCAACAGGCCAGAATGCCCCGCTTTTTTCATTGCCTACTGATCAAGGCACTTTTAATTTGGCAGAACATCATGGCAAAAATGTGATTATATTCTTTTTTCCAAAAGCTGACACTTCCGGCTGCACAAGGGAAGCCGTAGCATTTTCTGAACTCAAAGCTGAGTATGAGGCTGCCAATTCTCTTGTGATCGGAATTTCGAAAGACACACCTGAAAAACAAGCTAAATTTCGAGCAAAGCATAATCTAAGTTGCCTTCTCGGTGCAGATTTTAATACTGATGTGTGTGAACAGTTTGGTGTATGGGTCGAAAAATCTATGTATGGCAGAACCTATATGGGCATTCAAAGAGCAACCTTTATCATTAATGCAGATGGTAAAATCGGGCAGGTGTGGCCAAAAGTAAAAGTAGCGGGTCATGCAGAAGATGTTCTTGATCATTTGCGCGCTGGCGGTTGATCTGTCTTTACAAAAGGCTAAGTTGGTGAGGTGATATATGCCAGAATCTTCTGAACGCGTTCAATTGTCCTGATACCAAAAAGAAGGATGAATTGACACGAGCCTTATTCAAAGGGGTGAATGATGGGCAGTGTAGCTGTGTATTAACATATCTCTTTCCAGATCGTACGGGCCGACCCAACAAGCCAGAATTAATTGCCCTAAAACATGTCACCAGACGCCGAATATCAACCGGCAGCACAGGCCGCGTCGCCCTTTTGCATGCAATCGCACATATTGTGCTGAACGCTATCGACCTAGCCCTTGATATAGCAGGTCGACATGCAACTTATGGCCTGCATTTTGATTTTGTTCGTGACTGGTTGTTTGTTGCACATGACGAAGCCAAACATTTTTTGTTACTCAGTGACCGTCTGGAAAGTCCGAACAGTTTCTATAGTGCTTTGCCTGCACATAACGGCCTGTGGGAAGCCGCATTGGGCACACGCGACGATTTGGCAGGCAGATTGGCAATCGCCCCGCTTGTGCTGGAAGCAAGCGAACTGGATGTTACCCCGCAACTAATCGACAAGGTAAAATCAGTCAGTGATGAAGCCAGCGCAAAAGTTCTGCAGATCATAATGGAAGATAAGGTTGGCCATCTAGCCACAGGGAAACGCTAGTTTGACTTTGTCTGCGGATGCGAGCAGCGCGAACCTACAAGCAGTTGGCAAGGCCTCATAAGGCAATATTTCAAGGGTGAATAAAAACCGCCCTTTAATATTGAAGCGCGGACATCTGCCAATTTTTCAGCCGCCTTTTATGGCCCTCTCACAGCGGGACGGCCCTCACTTCAGCCCCTGCCTTAAGCACGTGTTGAACCTACCCGGGCAGCCAGGCTGGCTTCAATAAAATCGTCCAGCGCTCCATCAAGGACCGCCTGACTGTTCCCTGTCTCAACATTGGTCCGCAAATCCTTAACCATCTGATAAGGATGCAACACATAGGATCTGATCTGGCTGCCCCAACCGATATCAGACTTTGCTGCATTATCATCCATCGCGGCCTGTTCACGCTTTTGCAATTCAAGCTCATATATCCGAGCTTTCAGCATATTCAAGGCTGTTGCTCTATTCCGGTGCTGACTGCGGTCAGATTGACATTGCACGACGATATTCGTGGGAATATGTGTTATCCGTATAGCTGAGTCTGTCGTATTTACATGTTGCCCGCCTGCGCCAGATGCCCGGTAGGTGTCAACGCGTAAATCCTTCTCTTCAAGGGAAATGTCGATATTGTCATCAACCTCAGGATATATCCACACAGAGGCAAAACTAGTGTGACGTCGGGCTGAACTGTCATAAGGCGAAATTCTGACCAGGCGATGAACACCTGATTCAGTTTTCATCCACCCATAGGCATTCAAACCCATAACCCGCAAGGTCGCTGACTTAATACCAGCCTCTTCACCATCACTCTCTTCGATGGTTTCCAACTTAAAGCCACGCGCTTCTGCCCATCTGGAATACATTCTCAACAGCATTGCAGCCCAATCTTGGGCTTCTGTACCCCCGGCTCCTGGATGAATTTCAATGAAACAATTATTCGCGTCTGCTTCGCCAGACAGCAGACTTTCAAGCTGTTTTTTTCCAGCGATTTTAGCCAGACGAGCCAATTCTGCATTTGCTTCATCAACCAATTCTGTATCATTCTCTTCTTCAGCCAGCTGAATTAAATCCATCTGATCCTGAAGCTGTGTTTCGAGCTCTGTGATAGCTGCAATCTGCTGATCTAGATAGGTCTTCTCGCGCATCACACGCTGTGCATTATCTTGACTGTCCCAGAAATTAGGTGAAGATATCTGCGCCTCCAATCCAGCGGCGCGGCCGAGAGCCGTGTCCCAGCCCACATGTTTGCGCAACAGGTTTATAGCAGATTTTATCGCTTCTATAGCAGCCAGTGTTTCAGCCTGCATAAAAATATCAGCCCTTCATTTAACTCAACAACGTCTTATAAGTGGGGTATCAATACAAAGCAGGAGCGTCAACTATTGAAGGGCTTTCAGCTCCTGGAATATCAATCACAATAGTCGATTTGGGCCGCTGGCCTGGCTTAAACACTTCCATAACGGCCATTTCATGATCAGGCAGCACCCGCTCACCTGTTTCTGCATGAACAGGCACAAGGGTAATGCCACCAGGCCGACGGAATGGAATTAATGGCTTTTCTTCAAGCGCGTCTATTATAAACTGCTTAAAGATAGGTACAGCTGCTGTTGAACCAGTTTCACGCTTTCCTAATGGCCGCGGTATGTCATAGCCAACATACACTCCTGCGACCAGATCAGGTGAAAATCCGATAAACCAAGCATTTGTATTGTCGTTTGTGGTTCCTGTTTTTCCTGCAACAACAAGACCAGAATCGGCAATGCGCCTCCCAGTGCCCCTTTTAATAACACCTTCCAACATTGAGACCATTTGATAAGCCGACGCAGGATCTGTCAACTGCGTCCTCAGATCATTAATCTCCGGAACTGGTTGATTATCCCAGCCTCTTGGCGCATCACAGGCGGAACAGTCTCGTTTATCGTGACGCTTGAGGGTCTGGCCAAATCGATCCTGAATTCGATCGATAAGGCTAACGTCTATCCGTTTGCCTCCATTCACAAGTTGGCCGTAAGCAGCGGTGAGTTTCAGAAGAGTCGTCTCACCAGCACCAAGTGACATAGACAAAAAGGGAGGCAAATCTTCATTAATGCCAAACCTTTTTGCATAATCCTGAACAACAGGCATGCCGACAGCCATCGCCAGACGTGCAGTCATCAAATTTCGTGATTTTTCGATACCAACCCGCATGATTGAAGGGCCATAAAAACGCTTTGTGTAGTTTGCAGGCTTCCATTTTGGCTTGCCTGTCCCTTGGTCAACAACCAAAGGCGCATCAAGAATTCGGGTTGTTGGCGCATAGCCCTGATCAAGAGCAGCTAGATAGACAAAAGGTTTGAAAGCAGAGCCGGGCTGGCGTTTGGCCTGCGTTGCTCGGTTAAATTCAGATACTCTGAAATCATACCCACCTGTTAAGGCTAGTAATCGGCCAGTATGCGGGTCAAGTGCAACAATGGCCCCCTCAACCAAAGGGCGTTGTCCCAAGG
>DEBO01000156.1:0-4284 GCA_002348585.1 Alphaproteobacteria bacterium UBA2954
CTGTAAGACAGCGACCAGAATTTCGAGCCCAGTCAAGCCGATTATAGCAATAAGTGGTAACAGTGAGCCAGCTACAAATACCCCACCTGCGCTTGCAATCATGACGGCCAAACCACCAAAAACCTTCAACATAGTGTGACCGGCCAACATATTGGCAAATAGCCGCACGGAGAGGCTGACAGGGCGGACGAAATAAGATATCACTTCGATCAAAACAAGAAAAGGGATTAACACTTTTGGCGCACCTGCTGGCACGAAGAAACTGAAAAAGTGCAGACCGTGTTTAATCAATGCAACAACGGTGACACCCAGGAAAATAACAATCGCCATAGCAAAGGTGACAACAATCTGACTTGTCGTTGTGTAGCTGTAGGGAATGAGCCCTAATAAATTAGAAAACAGTACAAAAATGAAAAGCGTGAATATAAAGGGGAAGTATGGTTTGCCCTCATTGCCGACATTATTGCGTACCATGTCAGCGACAAACTCATAGAGCATTTCTGCCAGCCCCTGCATGCGACCCGGAACGACAGCTGCAGGCTTCATGGCCATAAACAAAAACCCGCTGCTGACCAGAACGGCAAGAACCATAAAAAGTGAGGAATTGGTAAACTGGATGTCAAAACCAAACAGATTCAGTGCAAATAAAACCTTGATTGCGAATTGTTCAACAGGTGAATGCACCTAATCTCTCCCGTTCTTCCGCCCATCAGCCTTGTTTTCATTGGCTTCCAAGCTTTTCTCGTTAAAGAACCCAGCTGCCATGCCTCGCCCCGTTAGGGCCCGCCACACATTCATCATGCCTGCGGCAGAGCCAAGAAAAAAGAACACCACCATTAATGTTGGTGTTGTGCCAAGCCAATTATCAAAGGCCCAGCCAATAAAAGTTCCGACGACAACTCCTGCGACCAGTTCCGTTGTCACGCGTCCAGCCAACGCTATGCCGCCAGTTGGAAGTTTGGCCTTACTGTGGCGACGTTCTTCCTGTTGACGGCTCTCAAACTTGGCAATCCGTTTGGACAGGTCGGCGACACGCGTCTCTTCTACTTCTCTATCCTCGTCGGCCACTTCTGATCCGTTTAACACTTCACCTCAACTCACTTAACAAATGCAAATACAGCACAAAGCTGAAGAACGCGCCCAAGCTAAGGTCGAACAGGGGTTTTTGTCAAGTCTAAAGGCAGGTAAAAACAAACAGAACACATAGGGTGTGTCACCGCGTCGCACACAGGCGTTTTAACAGAAGATTTATTGTCGTTACGCTGTTAGCTGATCCCGCATAGTTTCAGCTGTTTGCAGGTCAACAGATACAAGACGGCTAACACCTTTTTGTTCCATCGTAACACCAAACAGGCGATCCATTCTTGCCATAGTCATTCGGTGATGTGTCACGATCAAAAAGCGTGTGTCAGTTCTCTCGGCAATATCTTTCAGCAAATCGCAAAACCGTGAGACATTTGAATCATCAAGTGGGGCATCAACCTCGTCAAGTACGCATATTGGGGCTGGGTTTGTCAGGAAAACAGCAAAAATGATCGCAAGTGCAGTCAGGGCCTGCTCCCCGCCTGACAGCAGCGATAGAACCTGCATTTTTTTTCCAGGTGGGCTAGCTAGGATCTCAATGCCAGCCTGAAGGGGGTCATCTGAATTAACCAGTTGTAATTCAGCATGACCGCCACCATAAAGAGTTGTGAACAGCTGAGTGAAATGCCTGTTAACATCTGAAAAACTCTCAATCAGCCGGGATCGACCTTCGCGGTTCAGCGAAGAAATCGCACTGCGCAGCTTTGAAATAGCCTCAATCAGATCATCATGTTCTTCGCGCAATGTGGTGACACGTTTATCAATTTCTTCCATTTCCACTTCAGCACGTAAATTTACAGGACCAATTTGATCCCGTTCATTTAGTAGTCGATTTACGGTCAATTCCAGTTTTTCTGGGCTTTCAGCAAGTTGTTCAGAGGGGCGAAACTGGGCAAGCTCTGCCAACTGCTCTGGTGTACAATCCAGCTTATCCTTGATTCGCTCAATAAGACTGTTCTGTTCTGACTGATAGCGTTCACACAAAGCTTCACTGCGAATCAGGGCCTCACGCTTTTGGCTCAATTCCTTTTCCGCTTCGCGTAGTAAAGAGTCCGCCTGCCTCAGCGTATTTTCAGTTTCACGTAGACAATCGCTTCTCGTCAGACGTTCGGCTTCTGCTGTCTCCAGCCTGTCCATTAGCTCCTGCTGTTTGTCTTCGATTGCTGCTGGCTGCCTTTCAAGCTGTGCCTTTTCAATAAGTGCCGACTGCTTGCGCTCTTTTATTTCTGATAGTCTGCAGTTAGTCTGTGTCAATCTGCTTTGCCAGTCAGCAAGTTGTCCGTCTGCGGACTGTTTCTGTTGTTCTGCGGTTTTCAACTGCAAGGCCAGTTCGGCTTCATGCTGAACAGCTTTATTTAGCATTTGTCGAGCGATAGTGGCAGAATTTGCATACTGTTCTGCTCGCGTCTGCAAACTTGCCAGATCAGCTTCAAATCCCTTATCGGATAAAATGCTGTGTCTGTCTGAAGTTGCTAGTTCAAGAGCTTGATGTACATCATCCGATCGCACAGTTGCTGATTTCAAGGCTAGCTGAGCTTCATCTGCATCCTGTTTGGCTTTTTCCCGCACTTGGCGGGCTGTTTGCAGCTCTTGCTGGCTAGTCTGCGCTTCTGCCTGAATATTTGCTAGTTCTGTATGGGCTGTTGTCAGCCTAAGATCATGTTTTTCAGCAAAGGTCTTAATCTCCGCAGCCTCTGCTTCGAGTGCATCCAGCCTCTGGCGCTGACGAATCCGCTCCGCCTCATTGCTTGCAGGGCCTTTGCGCACCAGTCCATCCCAGCGCCACAACATACCTTCTTTTGACACCAGAGCCTGTCCGGGCTTGAGCTGTTTCTGAGCATGTTTAACGTCCTGAATATCTTCTATCAGGCTGACCCCCCTCAATGCCTGCTTTAGAACATCAGACTGAGCGATAAATGTGGAAAAAGGGGTGCCATATGCAGGCGGCTGAACAGAAGTAACAGTCATATCCTGCCGCCAATAGCCGGTATCACCGCTGTCATAAGGTAGGGACAAATCAGCGCCTAGACATGCTGCCAAAGCCACCTCCATGCCCGTGCTGACTTTGATTTGATCGGAAACAGGTGTGCCTGATGGGTTTACGGTTTCGGCCAGAAGATAGCTTAACGCATCACTCTCTGCGACCAAACGTGCTAATTGTGTGTCGATATCGCGCTTGTCTTCTGCTGCTTTTTCTCTTGTCTCTCTTGCCGCAGCTAGCCGGCCTTCAACAGACTCATGCGCAGCTTCTAAGCGAGACAGTTCAGCCTCATTTGCAGACAATGCTTTTGCTGACAGCTCAACCTGTTCTCTTAATTCCAATAGGTTCAGCTGTTCCAGGGTTGATTGCGCCGCTGCAATACGTCGATCCAGCTCATCAAGACGCGAAGACAATTGCGCCTGATTCTGCTGCGCTGCTGCCAACTGGGCCTGATTTTTTGCCGATTGTTCATCTGCATCGCGGCTGCTGGCCTGTGCATGTGCCAGCTGTGTCTTTGCGGCTTCAAGCTTGGGTGTGTTTTCTTGAAGACTGTTCTTGCTTTTGTTCAGTTGAGATTTCAGATCGCTCAGTGCCTGCTGCGCATCTTGCTGTAGAGTTGCCTCTCTTGCTTCATCAAGCTCAATCTGGCCCAACAGGTAAGTTAACTTCTCCAGAGCTTGGCTGACCTGTTCTTTTTCGCGTGCGCAATCATCAACACGAATGCGCAGCGTTTGCACTAACGCGGCTTGCTCACTTTCGGCTGTTCTTAAAGGCGGGACATCTGCTGTCAGGAGAGCTTGTTGTGCAGATAGCTGAGCTGTGCGTGCCGTCGCTGTCTCCACTAGCTCAGTACTTGCCTCTCGTTCTGCATCTGCTTGTTGGTAGGCAGATTTGGCTACCAGCCAGCGGGCATGGAATAGTCGGGCTTCTGCTTTTCGGATGCGGTCAGCAACAGATCTGTAACGCGCGGCTTGACGCGCTTGTTTGGCAAGCTGGCTTTTCTGTTCTTTCAGCTGATTAATAAGACCCTCAAGCCTCTCCAGATTAGTTTCTGTGTTCTTCAACCGCAGCTCGGCCTCATGTTTGCGTTGATTCAAGCCTTTGATATTTGCTGCTTCTTCTATCAGGCTTCGTCTGTCTTCTGGCTTTGCCCCAACAATCGCTCCTATGCGTCCCTGGCTTACAATACCTGCGGACCTTGCGCCTGTTGCGCTGTCAGC
>DEBO01000156.1:4615-11418 GCA_002348585.1 Alphaproteobacteria bacterium UBA2954
AACAGAAGCTGAACATCCTTCGCACGTGCTGGTTTGCCATTGATCTGGAACTCCGTGCCTTTGCCGCGCTCAACCCGTCGTGTAATTTCCAGCTCATCGAAATTATTGTACTCCGCCGAGGCTTTCTTGTCCTGATTATCAAGTTGCAGTGAAATTTCAGCAAAATTGCGTGCTGGCCTGTTATCTGTGCCGGCAAAAATTATATCATCCAGCTCACCTCCACGCATCTGGCGGGCAGAACTTTCCCCCATAATCCATTTTAACGCCTCAACAATATTCGACTTGCCACAACCGTTTGGGCCAACAATACCTGTCAGCCCGTCTTCAATATCCATATCTGCTTTCTCAGCAAAGGATTTGAAGCCAGCTATCGTAAGGTTGCGGAAAATCATAAACGCTCAGCCCTGTACCCTAAATAACCAATACTAAATGCCAAATGCGTTTAGTTCAGTTAGAAACTCATCGAATGAAAGGGCCCCGCTGAAAATCTTGTCTTCATTCACAACGAAACTTGGTGTCGAGCTTATCTCATATCTGTTCACAGCATCCTGTCGAAGTTGGACAATCGCTTCTAGATATAAACGGTCCCGCATCATCTTGTCGAAAGTGTCAGACGATATGCCCGCAAATTTTGCAAATTTTTTCAGTTCAGTGACAGGCTCTGCGGCACCAATCCAGCTCTCCTGATTGTCCAGGAGAGTATCAACCATCTTGAAATAGCTGTCTGTTGTCAGCGTTCGGCATAAGGCATGGGCTCGCAAAGCTAGCCCGTCAAGTGGAAAAGGATGCATCTCAAACCGAATCAGACCTGTATCAATCAGGTCCTTTTTGACCTGCGGGAATGTGTCACGGTGAAACCGGCCACAATGGCCACATGTCATAGAAAAATACTCAGCCACACGTACCGCGGCATCTGGCTTGCCCAAAAAGCGTACTTCTTCCGCACGTTTTATCGACACTTCAAATCTTGCCAAGGCGAGTGATGGCATGAGGGGAAGCGACAGACCAGCAACGGCGCCCTGAGCAAGAACGATACGCCTTGTCAAAATTGGTGTTGATTCGGATTCAGATAAAAGCGGGTTGATCTTGATTTTCATGGTTCAATTCACGTCCTGTGTTATTCAAAAGCGTTGTTCAGAACAGTCTTATAGACGCTTTTTCGCACAAATGAGGCAAAGGGCCCTTTTTGTTGTTATTAACAACTCTTTCTCATCTGTACAGGGTTTTTTGATTCTTGTGAGATCTCGCTCTACACACGGGCGGTTCACAGGTTCAGCAACGAGTAAGTTTCTGTTAGACGCTAGTTTTAGCAGATTTCTGCATTGAATAGGCGCCGCGCAGATGTTTCATTTTATATTGCGGCCTAACCTGATTAACGCTGCCCGCAATTCTGGGCTCTGTATCTGGCTGGTCACCTTTTCCAGTGTATGAAGCGGAACAGTGCCCTGTTCATGGCCTGTCTCATGAACTGATTTGTCATATTCCGTTATTAAAGCTCGCACCATGTCCTGACGTAACCTTATCCTGCTAACAGCAGCAAAACCAAAGCTTCTGTTCATCTGGGTGATTAACGTCTGACTTATCATTTGCACTTTTGGGCCTCTGCCACTGACAACTGATAACACAACTGTCCCATCAATACGCTTATTTTTTGGAAATTGAAGGTCAACAGGAAGACAATATGAGGCGGCCTCACCAGCGATATCTGACCAATCACTGATTAGTTTTGCCAGAAACTGACTTCGCTTCTTTAAGCAGGGCCCAACTAGCCTTTCTGTCAGTTGTGCTAAGGGCCGCAACCGCGATGAACGCTTTCGTTTATATGTAGGTGAGATGGGTGTCATACGACAAACCTACCATGAACACAACTTTGCTGACAGCCCCTCGTTTTCACATAAATGAAATTATGTATGGATGCAGCATCAGATGAGATAAATGCTGCACAGATCTGTTCAGACAGTGCCTTGTGCGGTATCTCTGGTCTGTAATGACTGTTCAGGAAAATCGATTTGATTTTACAGCCTTCGATGCTGATGCCGTGTTGGGCTGGTATGATCAGCATGCCCGCGAATTGCCGTGGCGCGCGCGCAGTCCTGAACTGGCCTCAGCTTATCACGTATTTCTGTCCGAGTTGATGTTACAACAGACTGTTGTGGCAACAGTGATCCCTTATTTTAATGAATTTATCCGCAGATGGCCGGATATTCACGCCCTTGCCGCTGCAGATGAAGATGATGTGCTGAGAGCTTGGGCTGGTCTTGGCTATTATGCAAGGGCACGAAACATGGTAAAAGCTGCGCGAGAGATCAGCACGGCCCGTGAGGGCCGGTTTCCGCAAACAGCAGATGAGTTGATAAAATTGCCTGGTGTTGGCCCCTACACAGCTGGTGCTATAGCTGCGATTGCGTTTGCTAAGCCAGCTGTTGTTCTGGACGGTAATATTGAGCGTGTTTTGATTCGCTTCGCGGGCATCGACCAGCCTAAAAAACTAGTCAAAAACAGCCTTGCTGAGAGGTATCTGTCAGTTTTGCCTGAGACAAGGCGGTCAGATTTTCCACAGGCACTGATGGATGTAGGAGCAGGTGTCTGCACTCCAAAACAAGCAAAATGTGATATCTGTCCGCTGGCAGCGGGCTGCGCAGCTCGCCGTCGGCCTAACCCCGAAGACTTGCCTGTAAAGCCAGAAAAGCCAGCAAAGCCGGTGCGGCAGGGCAAAATCTATGTAATCACGAATCCCTTTAATCAAATTCTGATGACACGGCGTGCACCAACTGGTCTTCTGGGGGGCATGATGGGCTTTCCCTCAAGCGGATGGGATAAGTCACATCACGATCAACACTTATTGGCGGCTCTGGCAGATGCGCGGAAAATCCGTCTACCTCAAGGATTCAGCCATATTTTTACTCATTTTAGGGCTGATATAGATGTTTTTCATATCCAGGTCAGCGCGTCCTGGCAGCCGCCTGAAAACTACAGCTGGGCAGAGGTCAATCCTGATGATTGGCCAACATTGTTCAGAAAAGCTTGGCAACAGGTAGAAACATTTCTGAGATATGTCGGTGGAGCTTAAAGACGGTGTTTTAAGGATTCAACTTAATGGTTAAAATGGCGCATACCGGTGAAGGCCATGGCAATACCAGACTTATCAGCAGCAGCAATCACTTCCTCATCACGTATTGACCCGCCAGGCTGGATAACAGCAACAGCCCCGGCTTCGATAGCGACCTCAAGGCCATCTGCAAAAGGAAAGAACGCATCAGATGCAACCACAGACCCCTTTGTGCGGGGATTGTCCCAGCCATGATGTTTGGCCATCTGATTTGCCTTTTGTGCAGCAAGATAGCAGCTGTCAACCCGGCTCATCTGCCCGGCACCAATCCCTGCGGACACGCCGTCCTTTACATAGACTATCGCGTTTGATTTTACATGCTTGGCAATTTTCCATGCCGTCAGCATATCTTTTAGCTGGCCATCAGTTGGCTTTATTTTAGTGACAATGGTCAAATCTGCATTTGTAAGCTGTCCATTATCCCGGCTCTGAACCAGATAGCCACCAAGGACGGATTTCACTTGCAGCCCTTCAGCAGCCGGGTCTGGCATCTGTCCGGTTAGAAGAACCCGAAGATTGGTTTTTGTCGCTAAAATGGAAAGCGCATCGGCGTTAGCATCTGGCGCTATCACAACTTCAGTAAAAATTGAGGATATTGCTGTTGCAGAAGTCTGGTCCAGCGCGCGGTTACAGGCAACAATTCCACCAAATGCACTGACCGGATCAGCAGCCAGTGCCTGTTCCCATGCTGTTGTCAATGTATCGGTAACTGCCACACCGCAGGGGTTGGCATGCTTGATAATGGCAATAGCCGGCTCCGAGAATTCGCTGACCAGCCGAAGAGCTGCATCGGTGTCGTTAATGTTGTTATAAGACAGGGCTTTACCTTGAATTTGGCGGGCGTGAACCACAGATGGCTCAAACGCTAAGGACGCATACAGACCAGCTGTCTGATGCGGGTTTTCCCCATAGCGTAAATCAAGCGTTTTTTCGGCAGAAAGTTTCAGTCTGTACTCAGCCTCTTCTGGCTTTGTTTTTTGTGTTTGCTGTGTCAACCAGTCAGCAATCATCTGGTCATAGGAAGCTGTCTGCTGAAAGGCTTTTTGGGCCAGCCATTGTCTCGTTTCAGCATCGACTGTACCATCAGCTTCAAGAGCGATAGCAACCGCATGATAATCAGCGGGGTCAGTGACAACACTGACATAACGGTGGTTTTTTGCACCTGCACGGATCATAGCCGGGCCGCCGATATCAATATTTTCAATACAGGTTGCGAAATCTGCACCTGCGGTAACAGTCTGGGCAAAGGGGTACAGATTAGCCACGATCATATCCACAGGTGCTATGTCATGCTTTTTCAGTGCGTCAAGATGTTCTGACTTGTCCCGTTTGGCCAGAATACCACCATGGATATGAGGATGAAGCGTCTTTACGCGCCCATCCATAATTTCTGGGAAGCCAGTGACCTGTGATACGTCTTTCACATTTAATCCTGCCTGCCGCAGGGCGGCAGCTGTTCCGCCGGTTGATAACAACTGGATATCAAGGGTTGTCAGCCGCGTGGCGAAGTCAATAAGCCCTGTTTTGTCGGATACAGACAGCAATGCCGTTCTGACCTGTTGTGGTCCGGTATCAAATCCAATTGTTGACATGGCGGCGCTTCCTTTGTTTTTAGCTTGTTGGAACTGCTGCGGACAGCTTCTTATGCCGAACAGGCAGATAAAAAACAAGTAATCTGTCAGCCAATTTTCTTGGCTGCAGGGCTGTGGCGGTTGAATGCCCAGCTGATATCTGCTGACCCGCTGACCTGAATATGTGCTGTCGATCTGCGGATGACAATTTGCTGACAGGACAGACGGGTCGGACCATCCATGTAGACAGATTGATCTAAAGACACATCCCCGCCGCGGCATTTAAAAACCCATCCTGTCTTTTGGTTATGAATCTTCAACAGGATCTGGTTCTGTTTAATTTTTGCTGCACTTACGCGGGGATGGAGATGAAAGCGAATAAGCGCTTCTGATGGAATTTCACCTGGCGCACCGATATAGCTCAGCGTGTCTCTTCCGCGCAGACTGCTTCCTGATTTTGCCAGAAATAGCTGGCGTTTATGAAGAATGCCGTGACTTTTGCCGTAGCCGTCATGCAGACCCTCAATTAAGAACCCATCCTCAGCAGTGGTTACTTCCAGACTCAGGATAGCAGCAGGTAGATTGGCGTGTGGGCGGTGATTATCAAGCCCATCTAGTGTCAGACAGCTATGTGCAACTGTCTGACATAGCGCCCTGTTCAGGCGAGGTTCCGGGCTGGTCTGGCCTGAATTTACTATAAATTGATGGTTGGAGACCGAAAATTCAAAGGCGAACACACTGGCAGGAGGATGCAATTCAGAGACTGAGCGTTCAGTGCTTGAGGGTTTACTGACCCCTGCATCCATAATCACCAAACTGCGGGCTGCTGACAGCCGCACAAAACCCGTATTCTCAGCAACGGACGTGACCCGTCCCTTGACCGCGCATCGGGCAATAACCTGTTCTATATCCCGTGCTGGGATACTGCCTGCATAATGAAAATGGGCAAATTCGCCTGTGCCATGCCGCCACATTTTTGTAATTGCAGCCATCTTGAGGGTGGTCTCAGTCAGATCGGGTCTGTCTGCGACGCCTGTCTGGGCCATAGCTACCCGACATTCCAGCATCAGACGAAGCAACGCCAGATGCGTTTCCGGGCGCCGCGATTTATGTCCTCCATCTGGGTTCAGTTGGCCTTTGACTTTTGGCACGATCAAGTCAAGAAGCGAATTGATATCCTTTGCCCCTTTCTGAGACTGCAGTGGCATATTTAAGGCCACCTGGCTCATCACCAGACCAGACAGAGCAACAAGCTGATCGAACGGTAAGGTGAGCCGTTGCCAGTCGAGGCTCAGACAGCGGAACTGTACTGCCATCATTTGCCTCAAAACTGTCTGGAAATCTTCGTCTGCTGAGTGCCCAAACCAGCCATAGGTGAGCGCCAGATTTGTCAGCCGTATAGCGATAAGGTCTGGCCGCCACTGCGCAAAGGACCAATTTTTGTAATCATCCAGCCAGCGCAAGATTAATGCACGGGCTGTCATTCTTGCGCGACTGCCACCATAGTCGCGCAGGTCACGTATCCAGTCAAACCGGGCAAAAGTTTCAGAACTGAGTGGATGAGGGAGATTGCCTTGAGCAATAAGGGCCCCGTTCTGAGGATTTCCTTTCCACGGATCTAGAAAGACAGGCAAAGGAGACGAAGCTTCAGCTTCATTCAGCTGCCAGCGGAACAACCAGGACTGACGATACAGAATTTCAAATTTTGACAGCTTCCACCTTTTCATTGTCTCATCTGGTCATGTTGGTGTTGTGAATGTGTTTTGTTTTGCCATAACCACAATAACAATAATTTCATATTGCGACTGTCAAAGCACTTAAAATCACTCCGTCGCTTGCAGCCAGCGCAAACTTTTGCTGGATTATGACGCCACTGGTCTCAGCCGTGCAATAAAAAAACCATCATTGCCTGAGGCATAATCAGATGCAGCGGCTGCATCTGGCAATTTGGCACAGTTCAGACAGGTGGGCAGTACGCGCGCCCAGCCTTCCACACTCAGTGCTGGGGCAAATAGGCCCAACTCTGCTTTACTGAATTTATCCAATTTCGCGAGCTTGTCAGACGTGATTGCCCTGATAATCTCCTCACCTTCTTCGCTCTGCATTGAACAAGTTGCATAAAT
>DEBO01000099.1 GCA_002348585.1 Alphaproteobacteria bacterium UBA2954
TGGTGGTTGTATATCGGCCCCTTATGCGTGCCTGGATAAACCATCAATGGTCCGTTTTTTGATTCCATATCATCAATAATAATACCTACCGCTAATACATCATCATTAGTATAGGGATAGAAAGCCAAATCCTGATGCCACTCAATGGGTGCACCATATTCAGCAGACTTCATGTTTAATTTTGTTGTCCGCAACCGGACATTTGGGCCAATCAGATCCCTAACAGGGGCAAGAATTGAGTCTGAATATAAAAGCTCTTTGACAACATCACTTTGTTTATGTGGCAACTTTATCCGCCGGATTCGTGGCGCATCCGGCTTATGACTGTCTTCAAGATCAAACCTATTATCTGATTCCGTCATGCCAACTGCTAGCAACTCCAGTCTAGCGATCTCGTTGCGAATATCCTGAATGACATCAAGTTCAAGGTGGTTTTCAAGAACAAGATAGCCTTTATCATTAAAAAAACTGAACTGTTCCGCATTGAGACATTCGCCTCGCGTCTGTTTCAAATCCTCCTCCTATTCCTTTTATAAGTCTTATCAGACAAACAAGCTCCCCTGAAAAAATCTACATCGTTGCACCAATTTGCCAAGGGACAAACTCGTAATCACCCAATCCCTGAGCTTCAGATTTTGATTGCTGTCCAGAGGCAACATCCAGCAGTAACTGATAGATTTCACTTCCTTTTTCTTCAAGACTTAAATTTTCAGTCAACATAGCACCGGCATTAATATCCATATCGTCAATTAATCTTTTATACATTTCCGTATTTGTGGCAATTTTCACGCAAGGAGACGGTTTTGAGCCAAAGGCAGAACCTCTGCCGGTGGTGAAGGTCACAAGATTGCAACCACTAGCAATTTGACCAGTGACAGATGCCGGATCATAGCCTGGCGAATCCATGAAGGTAAAACCTTTTGCAGTTACTGGTTCGGCATATTTATAGACCCCATTCAGCGGTGTTGTTCCCCCCTTCGCTGCTGCACCAAGCGATTTTTCTAGAATGGTTGTTAACCCACCTTTTTTGTTTCCAGGGCTAGGATTGTTATCCATAGAGCCTCTGTTACGAGCCGTATAATCCTCCCACCATTTAATCAGCTGGACCAATTTCTGACCTGTTTTTTCATCACAGGCCCGCCTTGTCAGCAGATGTTCCGCACCATAAATTTCAGGAGTTTCCGCCAGAACAGCTGTACCGCCTTGTGCAACCAGCAAATCACACGCATGGCCAAGGGCTGGGTTGGCTGTAATCCCTGAAAGGGCGTCAGAGCCGCCACATTGCAAAGCCACCATAAGTTCAGATACCGGGCAAGGTTCTCGTTGGCATTTGTTTGCTTCCGGCAGCATTGTTCGCACCATTTCGATGCCTGTCTCGACTGTTTTAGCAAGACCTTGTGTATCCTGGATATTCATCGCTTTGAATAGAGGGCCTTGTTTCAAACCATATGCTTCCAGCAGCCAGTCTATCTGGTTCATCTCGCACCCAAGCCCAACCATCACAATACCAGCATGGTTTGGGTTGCGTGCATATCCCCATAACACTCTCTGTAGCGCATCAAAGCCCTCACCCTGGCCAGCCATGCCGCACCCGGTACCGTGAACAAAAGCAACAACGCCATCAACATTGGGATATTTTGTCATCTCATCCGGGCCAAAGGCAGAGGCAATCATCCGGGCGGCTGTTGCTGAACAATTTACAGATGTCAAAATGCCAATATAGTTTCGTGTGCCAACTTTACCGTTTCCCCGCCGGTAGCCCATAAAAGCATCTCTGGACGTTTCAGGCACCACATCCACGGACTTCAAGTCTGTGGCAAATTCGTAATCAGCTGACGTGTTGCAAAAGTCAACATTATGAGTATGCACATGTTCACCGGGAAGAATATCTGTACTGGCATAGCCAATTATCTGTGAATATTTTCGAATGACTTGGCCTTGCTTGATTTTAACCGTGGCGATTTTATGTGTGCACGGCACGAGACCCACTGTTGTCACCTGCTCAACCTCGACGCCGGATTCAAGCGCAGTGGTCACGGTCACCACATTATCTGCCTCACTGAGCCGGATAAAGTTTTTCATTTAAAAGAATTTCTTAAATGCATAGTAACCTGGTATTTCCCATGTAATTTTCATACTATCTCTCCGTGATGAAAATAGCTCATGCAATGCTTCAATAACGCAATTTTTAAGGGATTAAAATTCATAATTGGTTCTTTGCAAATTCAGAGAGTTGCTTCGAGTACTCAAGAAGCTTTTGGTAAGTCATCTTCAAGATAAATGCGAATAATATGCTCAAAATTTGATTCACTTTGAAACCCCAAAGTGTGCGCTCGATCCGTCTGAAAATCACGAGGCCAACCCGCAACAATCTTTACGATCCCTTCATCAAGTACAGGCTTAATCAGCTTCACGACATCATTTCCAGCGACTGACCGCAGGGCCTCAATTTGCTCAGCAACGGTGCAAGACACGCCAGGCATGTTCAGTGCACGCCGGCTTCCCAGAGCACTCAACTCAAGCGATGCGGCATGCGTCAAAAACCGCGCTGCAGACCGAGGCGAGGCGTGCCAATGACGCACATCATCGCTGACTGGCAAGATTGCTTCAATACCATTAAGCGGCTCACGGATAATGCCAGAAAAAAAGGAAGAGGCTGCCAGATTT
>DEBO01000014.1 GCA_002348585.1 Alphaproteobacteria bacterium UBA2954
ATGGGACAAGACTGGACTTACAAACACCCGCGTGACGTATTTGCTGAAATGCGGCTGGTGATGCCATCTTTAACAGGAATAACCTGGGACAGGCTGGAGGTAGAAGGTGCGGTCACCTATCCTTGTGCTGATGAGAACAGCTTAGGTCAGGATATTATTTTTTCAGACAGTTTTCCCACAGAATCTGGGCGGGGACGCATGACACCGGCAGAGATACTACCGCCTGATGAGCTCCCTGATGCTCGCTATCCGCTCGTTATGTCAACAGGGCGTCTGCTGGAGCATTGGCATACCGGGTCGATGACAAGACGTGCATCTGTTCTGGATGCGCTGGAACCAGAAGCTGAGGTGCATATCAGCCCCTATGATCTGAAAGAACTGCAAATCACACCGGGGCAACAAGTGAGGATTGAAACTAGACGTGGCGAGATTGAATTGGCTGCCCGAATTGATCCAAAACTGCCTAAGGGGATGATTTTTGTGCCTTTCTGTTTCACAGAAGCTCCTGCGAATCAGCTTACCAATCCAGCCCTTGATCCGTTTGGCAAAATACCTGAATTGAAATTCGCAGCAGCTCGGTTATCCGCAGCTAGATAACCTGCAGCATGACCAGTTTACTGCCCTATTGTCGCACCAACTGTTTAGCTGTTGTTTGTACAAACCAAAAGCCTTATCTTAGCAGAAGGACGGGCGTATTTGAAGAATAGTCAATCAAAGCACCGTTGAAGTAGGTCGGGGGATCTGTTGAATTATCAGAAACTGTTGCAGAATAAGGTTGACCAGTTAAGGCTGGAAAATCGCTATCGCCATTTTATTGAGCTGGAACGGCTGACGGGTCGGCATCCACACGCGTTGTGGCACACCGCTAAAGGTCCGCGCGAAGTCATTATCTGGTGTTCAAATGATTATTTAGGAATGGGTCAATCCTCCATTGCGATTGAAGCCATGTCGGAGGCAGTGAAAGCTCACGGCACAGGGGCTGGTGGAACGCGCAATATTTCTGGCACTTCATCCTCAATCGTCGCGCTAGAGTCTGAGTTGGCAAGCCTGCATAATAAAGAACGAGCGCTGGTATTCACATCAGGCTACGTGGCGAATGAAGCGTCGTTGTCTGCATTGATCGCGTTGTTGGACAACCCAATTATTCTCTCTGACTCGATGAATCATGCCTCTATTATTTCAGGCATTCGTTATGGCCGTGCTGAAAAGGCAATCTTCAGACATAATGATCTCAATCACTTGGAAGAGCGGTTAAAAAGTATTCCCAAATCCCGGCATAAGATCATCGTCTTTGAATCTGTTTATTCAATGGATGGAGACACCTCCCCCATTGCCGAAATCACAGCTTTGGCGCGCAAATATTGCGCAATGACCTATCTAGATGAAGTTCATGCTGTGGGTATGTATGGCGCCGAAGGTGGCGGGATAGCCCAGCGTGACGGGGTAGCGGATGAAATTGACCTGATTCAAGGCACTCTCGGCAAAGCCTATGGCGCGATGGGCGGCTATATAGCAGGAAGTGACGCACTGTGTGATGCTATACGCGGCTATGGTTCAGGTTTCATTTTCACAACCGCCATACCACCTGCGTTGGCTGAAGGAGCCCTAGCTTCTATCCGCTATCTGCGCGGCTCTTCTAAAGAGCGAACAAAACAGCAGTTTATGGCGCAGTATCTAAAAGACAGGCTGGCCGATCGCCGCCTGCCTGCTCTACCCAGCACAACACATATCGTGCCTGTAATGGTCGGCGATGCAACTAAATGTTCTGAGATAAGCTGGACATTGCTAGCTGATCATGGATTGTACATTCAACCTATTAATTATCCAACAGTACCGCGCGGAACTGAACGGCTGCGGATTACCCCCGGCCCACTGCACAGTGCAGAGATGGCTGACCAGCTGGTGGATAGTCTAGCGCGAGTGTTTGATGCGGTTCAACCGCCAGCTTACGTTGCCGGAACCGGGCAACCAAATTCACTGGCAGGCTAGTCAGCCGCATCCCCTGACCTATATCCAATAAACATAAAACTGTTTCTGACGGCTTTCCAGCTTTGACCGACTAAAATCTACCTGTCTTTTAAAAGAGATTGTGATGAGCGTTAAACCCTTACCTGATGATCACCCCACCTGGCCCCGTCATGCCAAGACTGGCCTGCTTCTGGTAAATCTTGGCACACCGGATGCAACAGACAAAACCTCTATGCGGCGGTATCTGAAACAGTTTTTATCAGATGCCCGAGTTATTGAATTCCCACGCCTTCTATGGTGGCTGATTTTGAATCTGATTATCCTAAATGTGCGGCCGAAAAAATCAGGTGCAGCCTATGATAAGATTTGGCTAAAAGATGATCCGGATGGTAGCCCATTACGCAAATATACACGCCTTCAGGCAGAGATGCTAAATGCTGAGTATGACGGTCGTGGGGACCTCATGATAGACTGGGCCATGCGTTATGGTCAGCCCTCCATTCCAAACAGGCTGGAGGTAATGCGCAAAGCAGGCTGCAATCGGTTTGTGATTGTGCCCCTATATCCTCAATATGCCGCCTCAACCACAGCAACAGTGAATGATGAGGTGTTTAAGTGGGCGTTAAAGCTGCGCTGGCAGCCGGCTATCCGCACAGCCCCACCCTGGCATGACCACCCTTTATATATCAAAGCGCTGGCAAAATCATTAAAGACCCATTTTAAGGGCCGAAAGATGCCGGAACATTTGATGCTGTCCTTTCATGGAATCCCACAACGCTACTTTGTGCAGGGTGACCCCTATCATTGTCATTGCATGAAAACAGCTCGTCTAGTGAAAGAAGAGCTCGGTTGGGAAGAAAAAAAATTCCATGTCACCTTTCAGTCCCGGTTTGGCTCAGAGCCATGGTTGCAGCCCTATACAGATGAAACCCTGGAAAAGCTGGGGGCAGAAGGTGTGAAGTCACTAGCGATTATGGCACCCGGATTTTCAGCAGATTGCCTGGAGACGTTGGAAGAGCTGGCGATGGAAGGCCGCGAGAGCTTTGAAGAACATGGTGGCGGTAGCTTTGACTATGTGCCTTGTCTGAATGCCTCTGCCCCAGGCATGGCTGTAATCCGGCAAATCGCAAAAGATAATCTGGCGGGCTGGGTGAAGTAAGTATGGCAGGGTTTTTGGCTTTGGCGAAGAGGTTCTAAGATCTACCCTGAGATTGAAACCCATCCAAGAACCTTGCGGCAGCAGAGGTCTCCTTGTAGCCGATGCGGTCATATCCATATACAGAAACGGACTTTGCGCTATTGGCGGCAAGGTCAATGTCTGGTTAAACTGTGTACGCAACAGATTTACTTTCACTCGACACAGGGGCAATCCTCTCATGTTTGATGCGGTTATGAATTTTGGTCTTGGTGAAGAGATTGATGCCTTGCGTGAAACCGTTCGCCGCTTTGCCGTAGATGAGATCGCGCCACGTGCCGCAGAGATTGATTCTAGCAATCAATTTCCCTCTGATTTATGGGAAAAAATGGGCGCGCTAGGACTTCATGGCATTACTGTGGATGAGACTGATGGCGGGGCATCTATGGGCTATCTGGCGCATAGTGTGGCAATTGAGGAAATCAGTCGCGCATCTGCGTCCGTTGGTCTGTCTTATGGGGCCCATTCAAATCTCTGTGTGAATCAGATTGCCAGATGGGGCACAGCAGAGCAGAAACAGGCCTATCTGCCAAAATTGATTTCGGGGAAACATGTCGGATCGCTGGCAATGAGCGAGCATGGGTCAGGATCAGATGTGGTGTCCATGAAGTTGGCTGCTGAAAAACGCAATGACCGTTATGTGTTGAATGGTGGCAAAATGTGGATCACAAATTCACCTGATGCGTCCATTCTGGTGGTCTATGCCAAGACAGATATGGAGGCCGGTTCAAAAGGCATAACCGCGTTTCTTATTGAAAAGGATATGGCGGGCTTCAGTGTTGGAAAAAAGCTGGATAAGCTGGGTATGCGCGGGTCAAACACAGCTGAGCTGATTTTTGATGAGTGTGAAGTGCCGTTTGAGAATGTGCTGGGTGAGGAAGGTAAAGGCGTGAATGTGCTGATGTCTGGCCTCGATTATGAACGGGTTGTGCTGGCAGCTGGACCATTGGGCATTATGGCTGCAGCCATGGA
>DEBO01000089.1 GCA_002348585.1 Alphaproteobacteria bacterium UBA2954
CAGCAGCTCTTTTCGTCCAGCGTGCACGAAAAGCCTGGCAAGTAGACGAACAGGGGAGTGCATGATGATCTATTCTGTTTTGGAAACCTGGTTGATCATTGCCCTTGCGGCGCTTGCAACAGGTGGATGGCGCTTGGCAGGTTTGCTCCTAGCTGATTTGATCAATCCTGAAAGCTGGGTAATGCAATGGGTCAATGCCATAGCACATGCTATGGTTGCTGCTGTCTTAATTCTGATCATGGTCTATCCAACAGGGGCACTTGCAACAACAACTCTTGAAAGCAGGCTGATATGTTTGGCTTTGGGGCTGGGCTGTATGCTCATAACCCAAAATTTGTGGCTTTCCCTTGTAATCAGCCTCATCTCATTTGCTGTGTTCGTATCACTGATATAGAAAGCTGTTTTAAAATTTATCTGTTTGTGACCAGCAGTTCTGATATAGCTGACCGTTTGTGGCCTTGGGAATTGATCGCCCGTTTGGCTTTCACTTCAATCTGCCTGAACCCGTGATAAAGCTCCCTGACAACAGGCAAAAAGGCATTTGAGGCTACAAAGACCGCCCCACGCTTATCCAGTTCAGTGACAAGTGCAGCCAAACTTTTCTGGTCAGTCATGGTGAAGCCATTTGTCATATAGCTAGTAAAGTATGAAGTATCATTCAAAGGAACATAAGGCGGGTCAAGATAGACGAAATCCCCTTTTCCCGCATTGCTCAGACAATCCTGAAAAGACTGATTTGAAATCTGCGTGTCAATCAGGGCCTTAGCAGATGCCCGCAGAACATCCTCATTAACAATAGACGGATTTTTATAGCGGCCAAAAGGCACGTTATTCAGCCCTTTTGAATTCACACGGTACATGCCGTTAAACCCAGTTCTATTAAGATATATAAACCGGCTTGCCCTTTCAAGCGGGCTTAACACTGACAAACCACCCTCCTGCCGGTCGAGATTGCGGATTTCAAGATAATAGTCTTTGTCATGTTTGTGTGTTTTTAACAGGCTGATTAGGTCATCGGTCTGTGTCTTGACTATCTGATAACAATTAACAAGTTCAGGGTTAATGTCATTAATCACGCTAGGTGTTTGCTGTGCAATTATCTGTTCAGATAAATGAAAAAAAACAGCACCTCCACCCACAAAAGGCTCAACATAACGTGAGAACTCATTAGGAATCAAAGGCGCAATATCAGCCAGAAGCTGGCGTTTGCCTCCAACCCATTTCAAAAAGGGTTTTACTGTCATAAGACACTGATAACCGGTCAGTTCCGATCAGGCAATAGCACTCCTCAGGCAGAGCCTGTGATACGCTATCACTGAAAGGATTGTTACAAGGCAATCACATTTCTGCTCTCCATATCGGCTGCCGATGACAGTTACGTTAATGCAGATGGGCACAGGGGCTCTGAGACTGTTGGTTTCGCTTTCTGCGATTTAGCTGGGCTTTTCTAACATCCAGATTGGGATTATCGGGGCTGCACAATTCCCAGGCTTTATCATTAGCTGTTTCAGCGCGCCTGCTCTATTCAGGCGAGTTGGCCATGGACATGCCTATATTGTCACTTTAGCCTTGTCGATTACAGCAGTACTACTACATCCTATTTTTCCGCCATTTGGACATAGTGTCTGTTCAGAGTATTTACCGGACTTGCCATCGCAACATATTTTTGGGTTTCGAAAGCTTGATAGATGCTAAGCTGACACGCCAGCACAGAGGCCGGTTGTTTTTCATCTATCGGTTAACGGATATGATGGGCGCTCTAATTGCCAAGTCCTTGATTGTCATATTAAATTCTATAGAGCATCTGTCCTATATGATATTGGCTATTATTCTATATATTTAATTGCTTCCTTTAGGCATTACCAAATCTGTTTAGCCAGAACTGCCAGAATCAGGAGACCTTGACCCTTTTTTGCGCCGCGGGTATCGCCGCTTGCGGTTCTTGGAGTTTTGATTGTCGGGGCAACAGGTTCTGTTGTCCGAATGATAGGGCCCCTGTTTACGTTTGAAACAAATCTTGGTGCTGGAGCGAAATTGGACTATTTCTCAGCCTGTTTATTATCGTCGGGGCAATTATACAGTTGCCATTCGGGTATCTGTCAGAACGGTTCAGTCCGCTTCAGCTTTTGTGATTGTTCAGCGGACTAACCATTCCTGTGTCACTGACCGTAAACATGGTCGACTCAGACCAGTTTTTCGGCATCCGCTATCTATTCATTCTTGTCTTCATATTCGACTTAACAACAATGCCTCTTTATTCGATTTGCGCCATCCACGCAAACAATCTTAGTCTGGCAAAACAAATGACTTCACTGAGCGCTTCATTGATTTTTATCTTTGCAGTAGGTGCGATTATTTCACTGGATTTTGTTTGTTATCTGATAAAGCTATTCGTCACCAATGCAATGTTTATCTATTTTGCTGCGCTGCATATTGTCCTGCTTGTCTTCACAGGATATCGTGAAGTGATCCGGCCTAACAAAGCTCCCCGGCGCAAATATGTTTACATTCCCCGCACATCTCTTTTAATTGCAAAAACAATAAAATCAATAAAGCCTAAACAGTGAACAAGATATATTGTATCGTTCCTGTTTATCATTTGTCTGTTTACAATTTCACGTAACAGCTATATCTGACACCTTAATCTATGATCCCAAAAAAGATAGAGCCTCTATTTTGAGCAAAACAACTGCCCATATCCTTATGTTAATCGCCGCCTTTATCTGGGGAACAACCTTTGTTGCCCAGACCACCGGAATGGACACAATTGGCCCCTTTGCCTTTAACACTGCCCGTTACCTCATTGGCGCTATCGCCCTGTTGCCACTGGCCCTTATTGAGCAGCGTAAGCTTGATCTTCAGGTGCATCTGCAAACGGACATACGTCTGCGTTATCAGACATTGGGTTTGGGAGTGATGATGTTTGGTGGGATTGCTTTGCAACAAACCGCCCTACTTTACACACAGGTTGCCAATGCCGCCTTCCTAACAACACTTTATGTGCCAGCAGTTCCTATTTTTCTGCTTATTTTTTTGCGGCAACCAGTTGCTAGCCGTATTTGGCTGGCGCTGATATTATCTCTTTGCGGGTCATGGCTTTTATCTGGAACCACTGACCTTCTTAGCCAGTGGGGTGATTTTTTGGTCGCAACAGGCGCCTTGTTCTGGGCAGGCCATATCATCCTTATAGGCTTAGTTATGACCAAGCTTAAGACCCCGTTTCAATTTGCCTTTGTTCAGAACGTCTTATGTGTTCTATTTGGCCTAGTGCCTACAATTCTTATTGAATCCCCGCACCGGTCTGACTTCCTGCCAGTTTTGCCTGAACTGTTTTATGCCGGATTATTTTCTGTCGGAATTGCCTACACCCTGCAGATGATCGCACAGGGCTATGCGTCAACTACATTGGCAGCCTTTATTCTTTCCCTTGAATCTGTCTTTGCCGCCATATCCGGCTGGCTATTACTTAATCAAAACCTTAGCTGGCTGGCAATAACTGGCTGTACCTTAATCTTTATAGCTATCATCATTGCAGATGTTCTGCCGGCATACTGGTTCGGCCGTGAAAGAGAAAAACCAAAATGAAGAATGGCCTTAGGGACACATATTCATCTTATATTGACCTTGTGCTGGTTGGCGGCGGTCATGCTCAGGTCCAGGCTCTGAAATCCTTTGGCATGAGGCCTGAAACCGGGGTGAGACTGACCCTGATTACAGATGTTTTAAACACTCCTTATTCAGGCATGCTGCCCGGTTATATAGAAGGTATATGGTCAGATCAGGATATGTATATCAACCTTGTAAAGCTTGCTCGCTTTGCAGGTGCCCGCCTAATACATCAGTCAGTGAAGTCTATAAATACAGACACTAAAACAATTTACCTAAACAATAAAATTGAATTAAAATATGATGTTTTATCTTTAAATTGTGGGGCCGCCCCTGATCTTAAATCAATACCGGGGGCTGATCTTTATGCCGTAGCAGTAAAACCCATTTCCTTGTTTCTTAATAAACTGCCTCCTGCGAGAGCGATATCTGGGCCCGTTTGCATAATTGGTGCGGGAGCTGCCGGTGCAGAACTGGCCCTTGCCTTCCGTCACAGATATGGCGCATCTGCAGATATTCACCTTATTGGCCGACCTGATCGTGTTCTGCCGACGCGGTCACGCCACGCAAGCCTGCTGCTGACAAGGGCTCTTAAACAAAACAATATCACCCTTCATCTGGGCAAGGCGGTAAGCCAGATAACGGCCAAAGCTATTCATTTTTTTGACGAAACCACACTTGCCTATAATCATATATTTCTAGTCACCTCAGCACGTCCTGCTGACTGGCTTAACGGCCTGACCGTAACTAAAGATGAAGAGGGCTATATCCAAGTTTCTAACAGCCTTCAATCAGTGTCTAATAAATATATTTTCGCCGCAGGAGATGTTGCCAGCATTTCAGGTTATCCCCGGGAAAAAGCAGGTGTCTTTGCTGTTAGAGCCGGTCCGGTCCTCTGTCATAATCTGCGGGCCTTTATCCGTGGAAAAGAATTGAGATCATGGCAGCCTCAACGTCAATACCTAGCCCTCATCGGACTTGGCAATGGCAGGGCATTAGCCAGCTGGGGCCCGTTTTCATCTGCCGGCCACATCTGGTGGAAATTGAAGGCTTTCATTGATCGACGCTTTATGCAAAAATTTTCAGCTCTTCCTGAAATGTTTGAAAAGGCTGCCCCTCTACCTGTCCTGGCCAGGAAAATGGGGCGCATCTCTGAGATATCTGATGCGATGTTCTGTGCAGCATGTGGGGCAAAAACAAGCGCTGACACATTACAGGCTGCCCTTCAGAGGGCTTGCGAAATTGCAGAAAATGCAGGCGCAGATCCAGATTACCTGCCACATCAGACGATCAATACTGATCAAGCTGAAATCAGGGTGCCTGCAGGTACCCTCAGCCTCAGCCAGTCTGTTGATTATATTTCACAACACATTTCTGACCTATTCTGCTTTGGCCGGATTGCCACTTTACATGCTCTGTCTGATATCTTTGTCGCTGGCCATCAGCCTCTGTCTGCACTGGCAACAGTTATCCTACAGCGTGACCACAAAGATCTACAGGCTAATGACCTAGCACAAATGCTGGCTGGCAGCCTTATTGAACTTTCCCGTCACAAGACTATACTGGTAGGTGGGCATACATCCATTGCAGACCATGCTGGTCTTGGCTTTGCCATTACAGGTATGGCTGTAGAGCCTGAGGCTCAAAATGAACCAGACACAACATCAGCCATCGATTTTGATTTACTTTTAACAAAGCCTCTGGGCATAGGGGTAATCCTGGCTGCAGAAATGCGGCAGCTCTGTCCAACTGATAGCTATGAGAGCGCGGTAGAAGTGATGTTGCACTCAAATTTTCATGCCTCACAAATCATTTCCCAGTACCCGCAGGCGGTGATGACGGATGTAACAGGCTTTGGCCTTGGCAGACATGCATTGAATTTAGCACAGAGGGTCAGTGC
>DEBO01000025.1:0-6305 GCA_002348585.1 Alphaproteobacteria bacterium UBA2954
TATCCGGGCCAAAAGGCGACATCTTGAGTTATCTGCCTCCGGGGAAAAAATCGAATTCTCAGAGGTGCTTTCAGACTTAATAAAACGTGACTGCCGTGACAAAAACCGCACAGTGGCTCCTTTAAATGCTGCAGATGATGCATTTTTTATTGACTCTTCCAACAAGAATGCAGAAGAAGTGTTGGAGCTTGCTCTGACTCGTCTACGAGATGGCAAGTTGATATAGACAAAACTATCTGATAGGACTTCGCCTCTGAATAAAGTCTTATCTGAACAGAAACATTATTGGCTGGAAAATTTACAGCGTCGGAAAATTACAAAGCAGGATTTCAGTTAAAAACTGGCATCTATTCAGAGCTGCTTTCTCTGTTACCAGCACAGAGAGTGATGAGATCACCCCTTAATGACATTTACATCTCATTATTAACGGTCAGAGACCGCACTGACGATTTCACGGAGATTACTTTTGTCAAAAACAACAGCAGCGAATGCTAAATTGGAAAATTTTGCCGATCTTTTGGCGGAAAGCTTTGCAGAAGACACCGCCATTGAAGGCAGTGTCGTAAAAGGCCAAGTCGTTGAGGTCACAGATGATTATGTGACCATCGATGTGGGCTTAAAATCAGAGGGACGCGTGCCGCTACGCGAGTTCACAGCCCCAGGTCAAGATGCCGAGATTGAGGCTGGCGACAGTGTTGAGGTTTATGTTGAACGGATGGAGGATCGTGATGGTGCTGCTATGCTCAGCCGCGAGAAAGCTCGACGTGAAGAAGCTTGGATTATCCTTGAAAATGCGTTTGAAGCACAGGAACGCGTTACGGGCATTATTTTTGGGCGCGTGAAAGGCGGCTTTACTGTTGATTTATCTGGCGCAACCGCATTCCTACCAGGCAGCCAAGTAGATATCCGGCCTATCCACGATATTGGTCCACTAATGGGAACTCCACAGCCTTTCCAAATTTTGAAAATCGACAGACGACGTGGAAATATTGTGGTATCTCGAAGATCAGTTTTGGAGGAATCACGAGCAGAAGCCCGCTCAGAGCTTGTCTCAAACCTTCAAGAGGGGCAGGTTTTGCAAGGTGTTGTCAAAAACATCACAGATTACGGCGCGTTTGTTGATCTTGGCGGCGTAGACGGCCTGCTTCACGTGACTGACATTGCATGGAAGCGGATCAATCACCCTTCAGAAGCCTTGCAGGTGGGCCAGACTGTCGATGTACAGGTGATCAGATTTAATTCAGAGACGCAGCGTATTTCTCTTGGTATGAAGCAGCTTTTGTCTGATCCATGGTCAGATGCAGCTGAAAAATTTGTCATTGGCTCAAAACTATCTGGCCGTGTTACAAACATTACTGACTATGGTGCATTTGTTGAACTTGATGAGGGTGTTGAAGGTTTAGTGCATGTCTCTGAGATGAGCTGGACAAAGAAAAATGTGCACCCTGGTAAGATTGTGTCTACTAGCCAGCAAATAGATGTCATGGTTTTGGATGTCGATATGGTGAAACGTCGGATTTCACTCGGCCTGAAACAAACTACAGCCAATCCATGGGAAGATTTCAAGGACACCTTCCAAGTCGGAGCCGAAATTGAAGGTGAAATAAGAAACATAACTGAGTTCGGTATATTTGTTGGATTGACTGAAGAAATTGATGGCCTTGTTCACATGTCTGATATTTCATGGGAAAAGACCGGCGAGGCTGCCCTTGAAGGCTATAACAAAGGTGATCAGATCAAAGCCAAGATTCTCGAAATTGACCTTGAAAAGGAGCGCATTTCCCTCGGCATTAAGCAGCTAAGCGAAGATCCTTATGTTGGTGAGATAGAAAAGATTAAAAAAGGTAGTGTGGTGACCTGTACGATCACAGCAATTGCAGATGGGGGTCTTGAGGTCCGTGTTGGCGATCATCTGAACGGTTTCATCCGCAAAGCAGATCTGTCGCGTGAACGCAGTGAGCAGAGAACCGAACGGTTCGCTGTTGATGAGAAAATTGATGCTGTTGTCACACAGTTTGATAAGAAAACACGCAATCTTTCACTGTCAATCAAAGCGCGTGAAATCGCTGAAGAAAAGCGGGCGATGGCTGATTATGGATCGTCAGACAGTGGTGCAAGCCTTGGCGATATCCTTGGCGCTGCACTCGCGAAAAAAGATGATGGGGACGCATCTGAATCAGACGGTTAAGTAGCCTTCTAGAAATATAGCTAATAACATCATGAGACAAGGCTCCGTGTGATTAACTCCACACGGGGCTTTTATTTCATTCGCACATTTATAGATAGCTTGACGCTTGCGATGGAAACAGTCATGCTTTTTACTCGTTTTAGAAGCAAGTAAGGTAACGCGTATGACAAAGTCTGAGTTGATAGCCCGGCTGGCAGAACAGAATCCATCCTTATATCACCGAGATCTTGAACAGCTTGTGAACACTGTCTTTGAGACAATCACCAAGGCTTTGGAAGGTGGGGATCGAGTGGAACTCAGAGGATTTGGTGCATTTTCCGTACGCGAACGCAAAGCCAGGATTGGCCGGAATCCGCGCACCGGCGAACCAGTGAACGTTGAGGCAAAACGCATGCCGTTCTTTAAAATGGGCAAAGGAATGCGGGAACGGTTGAACAAATAGACCTATTGAACCGTTTGTGCTTTGCCAGACTGATGTTCACCGCAAAATAAGTAAAGGGCGTAATGATGCGCTTAATAACTCGTATGTGCTGGTTAACCCTGTTAGTCATCACAGGTGTCATCTTGGCAGGATTTGTCACTTCAAATCAGGGCTTAATCTCAATCCATCTCTGGCCCACGCATGCCATTTTGCGCGCAGAGATTTGGGTTTTTTTGCTTGCCACCTTTGGATTGGGCACAATCACAGGGGCTACAATTTTCTGGTTTCAAACCCTCAGCCTTAAAGCCCGTCTATGGTCAAAGGCAAAACAGTTATCTGAACTAGAAGCCCACATTGAAAAAACAGAACAGCAGTTCAATGACCAACGCTCATCGAGGCACTATGGTCATCAAGCTCACAGATTGCTTGCCAGCAAGTGACATTCAGGCAACTCATTAGTCCTCTCAACTTCAAAACAAAGCCAGGTCAAACATGACAACAGCTGTAAAAATCTGCGGTATATCTTCACTGGAAATCTACAGGCATTGTGCACAACTTGGCGTTGATTGGGTTGGCTTTGTGTTTTTTCCCGCCTCACCTCGTCATTTGCAGCTAACACAGGCCCGCGCACTAGCCGACGCTGCTGATTCTGATACGCAGCTGTCTGTCCCACCCCGACGTGTGGCTTTATGTGTTAATGCCAGCGATGATGAGCTGACTGCAATTATTGACGCGGCGCGACCAGATATGCTGCAGCTTCACGGGAATGAAAATGCAGAACGTGTGCGGGCAATTAAATCAAAATTTTCCCTTCCTGTGATGCCTGTTATCAAAGTGGCAGACAAAGCAGATTTAGAAAAGGCTGAATTATTTTCAGACTGTGCAGACTGGCTTTTATTTGACGCTGCACCAAATAGAGAAATGATAACCAATGAGCCAAACCTTCCAGGTGGTACAGGGATCTCATTTGACTGGGGGTATCTGGCAGAAGCTGAATTGCCGCTGCCTTTTATGCTTGCCGGGGGGCTGACAGCAGCAAATGTTGCTCAAGCTGTCACCCTTACCAACGCACCATGTGTTGATGTATCATCCGGAGTGGAAAAAAACCGTGGGAAAAAAAGCAAAACAGCTATCTCTGCCTTTGTGAAAGCTGCAAAATTCGGGTAAAGTAACAAACGTCTGAACTGTGACCCTTACATATATTATTCAGTGACATAACAAAAAAATAGAGAGTCGACATGGGCGATACTGCACCCAATTCATACAAAACACTGCCGGATGAGGCGGGACGGTTTGGCATTCACGGCGGACGCTTTGTTGCTGAAACACTGATGCCGCTGATTTTGGAGGTTGAAAAGGCCTATATAACAACCAAATCCGACCCTGGGTTTGAAACAGAATTATTATATTATCAGAAACATTATATTGGCCGACCCTCCCCTTTATATTTCGCTCCCCGGCTAACTAAACATTTTGATGGTGCAAAGCTCTATCTGAAGCGGGACGAGCTAAACCATACAGGCGCACATAAAATCAACAATGTTCTGGGTCAGGCTCTACTAGCAAAGCGAATGGGAAAGACCAAAATCATTGCGGAAACCGGCGCTGGCCAACATGGTGTAGCTACAGCAACCGCCTGTGCCTTATTCAATCTTGATTGTGAAGTTTTCATGGGTGCGGAAGATGTGCGCCGTCAGAAACCGAATGTAGATCGTATGCGTCTCCTGGGCGCAAAAGTGCATCCGGTTACATCAGGCACATCAACACTGAAAGACGCCATGAACGAGGCCTTGCGCTATTGGGTTGCGAATCCAGAAACACATTTCTACATAATAGGTACAGTAGCTGGCCCGCATCCATATCCTGAAATGGTGCGTGATTTTCAGTCTGTTATTGGCAAAGAAACAAAAGAGCAGATAAAACAAGCTGAAGGCCGTCTGCCTGATGCTCTGATTGCCTGTATTGGTGGCGGGTCAAACGCAATGGGACTCTTTCACCCCTTTCTTGACGATGAGAGTGTCGCCATTTACGGAGTAGAAGCCGCTGGTCATGGAATTGAAACAGGCGAGCACGCTGCCAGCCTGACAGGTGGCGAACCTGGCATTCTGCATGGTAATCGCACCTATCTTCTCCAGACAAAAGAAGGCCAGATAAAAGATGCGCATTCCATTTCTGCGGGTCTTGATTATCCGGGCATTGGACCGGAACATGCTTGGCTTCATGATATCGGCAGAGTGAATTACGTCAGCGCGACAGATGAAGAGGCTTTGGATATGTTTCACTTGTGCTCGCGTCTTGAGGGAATTATTCCGGCACTAGAACCCTCTCATGCACTGGCCTTTGCCTCCAAATTCCTGCCTTCCCTTGATAAAGACAAGATTGTGATCCTGAATATGTGTGGGCGCGGCGATAAGGATCTTGAAGCTGTTCTGCCTCTGCTGGAGGCCCGGAGCAAATTGTAAAAGGACAAATGACAAGGCGTTATGTTAAAAATCCCAAAAAGACAGGATGATTTTTTATATGAGCAACCGTATTTCGCAATGTTTTGCCCATGCAAAAGCCGATAATAGAGCTGTTTTAGGTATTTTTGTGTCTGCTGGCGACCCGTCTGCTGAATCCTCTGCTGCTATTCTGGACGAATTGGTTGAAAATGGTGCAGATATGATCGAACTTGGTATGCCTTTTTCTGACCCAATGGCTGACGGCCCTGCCATTCAGGCTGCTAGTCTGCGGGCTATCAAAAAAGGGATGACCCTGGCCGGAACTCTGGATATAGCCAAATCCTTCAGGGCGCGTCACCCAGATACACCCCTTGTGTTGATGGGCTATTATAATCCTATCTATATTTATGGCAAAGATGCCTTTATCACAGATGCGCTTGCTGCAGGTGTGGATGGACTTATCATTGTTGATCTGCCTCCTGAAGAAGACAGCGAATTATGTGATGATGCCCGCATGGCAGGTCTTTCGTTCATCCGGCTTGTCACTCCAACAACTCTTGGTCATCGCTTGCCTGTTGTTCTGGAAAAAGCTGGCGGTTTTATTTATTATGTTGCCATAGCAGGAATAACCGGAACAAAAAGTGCAGCAAAAGAAACAATTAACGCTGCCTTCACACGTATCCGTGAAGAAACTAGCCTTCCAGCCGTCACTGGATTTGGGATCAGAACTGCCGAACAGGCAGCAGAAATTGCCCATATATCAGATGGTGTAGTCGTTGGCTCTGCGATGGTGTCCATAATTGAACAGGCCTGCGCAGAAGAAAGTCTGGATACAGAAAAACTGGTGAATTCTGTCGGCACATATTGCCGATCCTTGTCAGAAGCGATGAAACGGTCATAATCAGTTAACAAAAGACTATCTGAAACAGGAGGCAAAAACATGAACTGGATTACAAATTCTGTCTTGCCCAAAATTAAAGCTCTGGTGCAGTCAAATGATGTGCCAGATAATTTATGGGTAAAATGTCCATCCTGTAATCAGATGCTGTTCCATCAGGAATATGAACAGGCCTTCCATTGCTGCACGACCTGCGGTCATCACGCCCCACTGCCACCAGAATTGCGGTTTAAACTTTTGTTTGATGCAGACAGCTATCAGCAGGTTGAACTTGATGTATCTGCTGATGACCCTCTTAAATTCAAAGACAGTAAACGCTACCCAGAACGGCTGAAGGCCACCCGCGCAAAAACAGGT
>DEBO01000025.1:6687-7535 GCA_002348585.1 Alphaproteobacteria bacterium UBA2954
GTGGTGGCCACATTCGACTTTCGGTTTATGGGTGGTTCAATGGGCAGAACAGTAGGTGACGGGCTGCTGAAAGCTGCTGAAACTGCTGTCGCTGAAAAGGCAGCTTTGATTGTGGTCCCCTCTTCAGGTGGGGCACGCATGCAAGAAGGCATTCTCTCGCTAATGCAATTACCGCGCAGTATCATCGCTGTTGAACAGCTGAAAGCGGCTGGACTGCCTTATATTGTGCTATTGACGCATCCGACCACAGGTGGGGTCACAGCATCTTTTGCCATGCTTGGTGACATTCAGATGGCAGAACCAGGCGCAATAATCGGTTTTGCAGGTCGCCGCGTAATTGAAGAAACTGTGCGTGAAAAGTTGCCTGATGATTTCCAAACAGCTGAATATCTGGAAGATCATGGAATGATTGATATGGTTATTCCACGCAACCAGCAACATGAAAAACTGGGTTCTATTCTGTTAATGCTTATGCATAAAGCTGAGACGTAGGCGAACTGACGCTTGCCTGATTTTGATTCAGCATTATGACGGTTTCGCCTGATAACCCCAAGCTTATCCTGAAAAGGCTGACGAAACTGCATCCCAAACTGATTGACTTAGGCCTTAAAAGAACCATCCAGCTGAGCGAAAAATGCGGAGCTCCACATCTTCACTTGCCGCCAGTTATTCATATTGCCGGCACAAATGGTAAGGGCTCTGTTTCGGCATTTTTGCGCAGCATGGCTGAAGCTTCTGGAATGACCTGCCATGTTTATAACTCGCCGCATCTGTGCCGCTTTAACGAGAGGATCAGGTTGAATGGCAAATTCATCTCTGATGATGAACTCATTGATGTTCTCAGCGAA
>DEBO01000074.1:0-7335 GCA_002348585.1 Alphaproteobacteria bacterium UBA2954
ATTCATAGCATTACAGAAAAAGATGGTGTCGGGGTTGAATTATCTCTGGCATGGACAGATAGTTTTCACGAAACCACCTTATGTTTCACTAACAACATCCCTCAACGCGACGGCGGCACACATTTGGCTGGTTTCAGAGGTGGCCTGACCCGTATTGTGAATAATTATGCCCAGGACACGGGCATAGCCAAACGCGAAAAAGTCCAGTTGACAGGTGAAGATTCGCGTGAAGGATTGACTGCGATTATTTCGGTTAAGGTTCCTGATCCCAAATTTTCCTCACAAACAAAGGATAAGCTTGTCTCGTCTGAAGTGCGGCCGCTGGTTGAGCAGGCTGTTGCCGAAGCTTTGGGACAGTGGTTTGAAGAACATCCTTCTGAAGCCAAAAAAATTGTTTCCAAGGCTTATGAAGCTGCGGCGGCGCGCGAAGCTGCACGTAAAGCACGCGAGCTGACCAGGCGCAAAGGCGTTTTGGATGTAGCTAGCCTGCCTGGTAAGTTGGCGGACTGTCAGGAAAAAGATCCGTCCAAGTCAGAGCTGTTTCTGGTTGAGGGTGACTCAGCCGGAGGGTCAGCAAAACAGGGCCGTGATCGGGCCAATCAGGCAATTCTGCCATTACGGGGAAAGATTCTGAATGTTGAACGGGCACGCCTTGATAAAATGCTTTCCTCTGCAGAAATAGGCACTCTAATTACAGCAATTGGGGCAGGTGTTGGCAATAGTGGTCCTGAAAATAACGGAATGGACCCTGATAAAATCCGATACCACAAAGTTGTAATTATGACCGATGCTGATGTTGATGGCAGTCATATCAGGACTTTATTACTGACTTTCTTTTTTAGACACATGCGGCCACTGATCGAACGTGGTTATCTTTATATAGCGCAGCCACCTTTGTTCCGGGCAAAACGCGGTGCTTCAGAAGTCTATCTGAAAGACCAGAACGCGCTTGATGATTACCTTGTGAATGCAGGCTTAAAAGATTCTGTTCTCCGGAATGAGTCAGGGCTACAAATTGGTGGGGCGGATTTAAAGGATTTGGTAGAAACAGCGATCACGCTTTCTCGGGCTATTGAGCAGCTGACCCTGCAAGTCAGCAATCGTGATGTTATTGAACAGGCAGCGATAGCCGGCATCTTAAATGCAGAAACTTTGTTTGAGGAAGGGGCAGCTGACTATCTTGTTAAACGTTTAGACCAAATGGCAGACAAACTTGAACGGGGCTGGCAGGCGCAGAACGATTTTTCTAGTGATAAGCCCAGACTTGTTCTTTCACGAACCTTGCGTGGGATTACAGAAACACATCATCTAGATCACAAATTCATCAACACATCAGAAGCGCGGCGTCTGGATGCAGTAGCTGGAAAGTTGCAAGAGATTTTTGCTAAACGCGCAACCTTTGTGGCAACCCATGGTGAAACTAGCCTTAAAGGGCCATCAGATTTGGCAGCACATGTTACCGCACTTGGCCGGAAGGGTGCTCAGATAGCGCGCTATAAGGGGCTGGGTGAAATGAACCCCGATCAGCTGTGGGAGACCACACTTGATCCGGATCAGCGTACTTTTTTGCAGGTCAAAATTACAGAGGAAGAAGATGCTAATCAGGCGTTTTCAACTTTGATGGGTGAAGCCGTTGAAGAAAGACGTAACTTTATCCAGGAAAATGCGCTTAAAGTATCCAACCTCGATATCTAATCAGATAATGTTGGCGCCTTTTAACACATCTCGACCTGACCTTCAGGCAGCAGCGCGCGTAAATGGTGAAGCCCTTATAGATCCTCAGGCTCTAGTGCTGATCAGGTGGATTGCACTTTTCGGACAGTCTGCTGCACTTTTTTCAGTGTTTTTCTTTCTTGATTTTGCGCCGCCTTTCATCAGCGCTTTTGGTATCATTCTGGTTGGTGTAGCATTAAATATTTGGCAGGCCTGGAGAACAAGACATGTAACGCAAACCTCAGCAGCAGAGCTCTTAATGGCTCTATCGTTTGACGTTATCCAATTGGCAGGTCTGTTGTATCTAACGGGTGGACTGACGAATCCGTTCTCAATTTTGCTTCTAGCACCAATTGCAGTATCTGCTGCATTGCTGGGTTTCATATCTACTGCTGTTCTGGTGATTGTTGTAGGTGTAAGTGCCAGCTTGCTGTCGCGGTTTCATTTGCCATTGCCATTATTTTTGGACGAGTTTAGTCTACCTCCCCTTTATTTGACGGGCTTGTTGACTTCATTGATGGTCTCCGCTTTATTCATCAGTTTTTATGTTTGGTGGCTTGCTGATAAATCAAGACGTACATCAGCCAGCCTCGCAGCTACACAGCTCGTTTTGGAACGTGAACAGCGAATTGAAAATCTGGGGGCTTTAGCGGCTGCTGCGGCGCATAAGCTTGGTTCGCCTTTAAATACCATCACAATCATTAGCCATGATTTGCAAGATAGGCTGAAAAGGCAGCCTGATTTGCAGGGCCTCAACGAAGATGTCAGTCTATTAATTGAAGAAGCTAAAAGATGCCGCGTCATTCTTTCTGAACTTGACCGTGATGTGAACACGGATAAATTTACCGATGATGTGACTATGCCTGTTAGTCAGGTTTTGCAAACTATGCTTGATATGAAATTTACAGAATTATCTGGTTTGCTTGAGTTGAAAATAGGTGCGTTAGATGACAGTTCCGAGCCGCTATCAAAGCCTTTGCCTGACCTGAAATACACGCTTGAAACTTTACTTGATAATGCCCACGACTATGCAGTTTCCGCGATCACGCTTGATATTGGCTGGACTTCAACCGATATTGATATCAGCCTCAGTGATGATGGCCCGGGATTTGGCCCAAATATTTTAGCTCGTGTTGGTCAGCCCTGGAACAGTACACGTAACGGGCGTGATGGTCATCGGGGGCTAGGACTGTTTCTGGCGGTAACGCTTGTGAACAGTTTGGGAGGGCAGATTGAAATTTATAATGAAGAAGTGGGTGGGGCAGCGGTACATATCACGCTTCCCCGTGAAAGACTGACTTCTTGACCTTCCCAAGCAGAACGGCTTCCTTTCGCAGGCTGTTATTAGTTAGGTTGAAAGAGCTAAGAGATGAACAGAAAGCTGTTGATTCTAGATGACGATAATGCATTGCGCCGTATGTTGACGCGGGCAATGGAACAACGTGAATTCACTGTCATGGCGGCAGCTGGTGTACAGGAGGCTCTAAGCCATATTCAACATCAAGTGCCTGATTATGCTATTCTGGATTTAAAGCTGGAGGATGGAAACGGCCTTGAGGTTGTTCGTAGCCTACAGTCTTTAAACCCAGCCTGTAGGGTAATTATTCTGACAGGCTTTGGAAACATTGCGACTGCAGTAGCTGCAGTGAAAGCGGGCGCGCTGGATTACCTGCCAAAACCAGCAAATCCTGATGAGATTGTTAGTGCGCTACTGCAGACTGAAGGAGGACTGCCTTCCCCACCTGAAGATCCAATGAGTGCAGACAGGGTGCGCTGGGAACATATTCAGCGGGTATTCGAACAATGTGACCGCAATGTCTCTGAAACAGCACGTCGGCTGAAGATGCATCGCCGAACCCTACAACGTATTCTTGCCAAACATGCACCACGTAGATAAAAGATTGAAATCTAGATCGTGCGCAATTGTCAGTCAGAGCAGAAGGCACTCAGGTGCTGCTATGAGCGCCTTTAATGCGTGGGTTATGCTGAAATCACTTGAAACTTTGGCTCTTCGTTTTGAGATGCAGACGAGAACAGTAACACAACTGAGCGAAAATATAAAACACCATCCTGCTGTGTTGTCTTTATTATATTCGGGTGATCGATCGCACACCCAACATGAGCTGGCATCACGCCAGATGTCAGGGTCTAGTACCTTGATTGCCTTTGAAGTAAAGGGTAGCAGAAATGGTGCATTTCAGTTTTTAAATGCGCTTAGGGTGATACATATTTCTAATAATCTTGCAGATTCAAAAACCCTTGCCTGTCATCCGTCTGGCACAACGCATATGAATCTCTCTGAAGATGAACGGCAAACGCTGGAGATAAATGAAGACCATATAAGATTGTCAGTTGGGCTGGAGCAGACTGATGATCTCACAGCAGATTTACAGCAGGCCCTTGATGTCTGCCGAGGTTTTTAAAAAGGCGCATGGCTCCGTCTCATCAGCTCAGAAAACCACAGCTAATGGATTTTTTCATTCTGCTGGTCCTGTCTGTTATCTGGGGGTCTGCTTTTGGCGCGATTAAAATTGCTGTCGATGGGTCGGCCCCGTTTACAGTTGTTGCAGCGCGCACAATAATTGGTGGGGTAGGGGTTTGTGTCTGGCTTATGATTACTGGTAGCTGGCGTTTGAATTGGCAGGGCCTGCCATGGGGCAGATTATGTTCAATTGCCCTTTTAGGCACTTTGCTGCCTTTCTTTCTGATTACTTGGGCTGAGCAATATGTGGATAGCTCTGTGGCTGGGCTCCTGAATGGAACTGGCCCCCTTGTCACCGTATTAGGCGCACATTTTATTACTCGTGATGAGCTGCTGACAAAGGGTCGCATGGCCGGAGTTCTAATCGGCATGGGTGGGGTGGCTATTCTTATGTATGACGGATTGTTTCAGCTGGGTGGGGCATCCCTAATTGCTCAGTTAGCTTTGATGTTGGCTTTTTCATGCTACGCAGGTGGCAATTTAATGGTCAGGGGTGTAAATGGGATCACACCAGTGCAATTAACTGGCTTTTCTCTAATTCTGTCCAGTTTTTTGGCCTTGCCGTTGGCTTTCTTTCTTGAGCAGCCAGAACCGATGAGTTGGACCGCAGAAATTTGGGCATCCTTGTTGTGGCTGGGTCTGATATCGACAGCCTTTGCCTTCACTTTACGCTATGTTTTAATAAACAGGGCTGGGGCAGGATTTTTGTCTAATGTGGGCTATACCATCCCGATGGTTGCAGTTGTCATTGGTGTTGTCCTTTTGGGTGAAGCTGTAACCCTGCCAAAGTTACTGGCCTTGCTTGTGATTTTAGCTAGTCTTTACATCACTCGTCGTACGGGTGTGAAATTGAGGGACTGATATGTATAAAGTTGTTCTTTTTGATGCCTATGGTACTCTGCTTGATGTTGATGCTGCTGCAGCTAATCTTGCCGCTACAAACAGGTTTCCAGAATTAGCCGCATTGTGGCCAGAGCTGGCTGCACTGTGGCGTTCTCGTCAGTTGAACTATACTTGGTTGCGATCTCTTTCACATAAATATGCACCTTTTTGGCAGTTAACCTGCGATGCGCTTGATTACGCGATGGAAGCATTTGATCTTAATGATCAAGATATGCGCGAAGCTCTTTTGGATTTGTATAGAGAACTTGATGCTTACCAAGATGCTCGACCTGCTTTGGATGCTGTTCACAAAGCGGGTCTTCCGGCGGCAGTGCTTTCAAATGGCAATCAGCAGATGCTCAATCATGCCTTTGCCGCAGCTGGTCTTACAGACAGGCTGGACAGTCTTTTGTCGGTGGAAAATGTTGGCGTATTTAAACCAGATCCTCGTGTCTACCAGCTCGGATGTGATCAATATCGGGCGAGGGCAGAAGAGATATTGTTTGTTTCATCGAATGGCTGGGATGCAGCAGCAGCATGTTCGTTCGGATTTAAAACTATATGGGCAAACCGAGCTGGAATGCCTGTAGAAAGACTGCCAAGTCAGCCGGATTTTATTGCCCCTAACTTAGATTTTATCAGTAAACATCTGTCGTCTGGAGCAGCTAGTATGCGAAGTTAAACAATCTGGCTGCGATGTTCTCTCGTAAACGATATATGAAGGTAAAACAATTTTTTCTTTTCCCTATTTTTCTTTTGCTTGTCGGGGTGAGTGCGCGTGCAGCAGAGTTTATCCTGCCGTCATCAGATTTGTCTGCCCAAGAGGTTGTGGAAATCCAACTTCTTGGTCTCCAATCAGGTAAAACAGACAAGTTAGCTGGCATCGAACAGGTGTGGATCTTCGCTCATCCGGATAACAAGCGCGTAACGGGACCATTGCAAAAATTTGCAACATTGTTTGATACTCCAGCCTATGCACCCTTGCTAGGCCACCTAAACTATGTGATCAATGATAAACGGTTCGAAGGGGGTGTGGCTAGATTTGCGCTCACGGTGCTTGCCCGTGATGGAAAAAGTTATGGATATTTATGGGTTTTGCGGCAGGCAAGTTTGAGCAGAAACAAAACCGCATCTGGTCAGCATGAAAATGTTTGGATGACAACAGCAGTATCTGCACCGCGTGTGGGTGGTGCCAGTTAAGCGCGGCGGTTTAATTTTACCGAAGATCCTGATTGAATACATAAACGGAACATGTCTATAGTGAGGCCTGTTTTGTAATTCGATGTATCTGATAAAGCTTGCAAAAGAGAACCCATTTATTATGACCGATTATGTTATTCCGCCTTATCCTCGTGCCAGTGCACCAGTGATGTCTTCTAAACAGCGATTTCCTGTCCGGCGTATTTTTTGTGTTGGGCGGAATTATGGAGCGCATGCCAGAGAAATGGGTTTTAGTGAAAAGGAGCCGCCCTTTTTCTTCACCAAGCCAGCAGATGCGCTAGTAGAGACGGGAGCAACAATACCCTATCCACCGCTGACAGAAGATTTGCATCATGAAATTGAACTGGTGCTAGCTGTGGGTAAATCAGGGGCAAATATTGATGCAAAAGACGCAATGATGCATGTCTGGGGGGCCGGTGTAGGAATTGATTTTACCCGCCGTGATCTTCAGATAGCTCACCGTGAAAAAGGCCGGCCTTGGGATTGGGGAAAAGCCTTTGATAACTCAGCCCCGATATCACCGCTTATACCGTTAGCAGATATACCCAATGCACAAGCTGAGTTTACCACTGGTCGGATCTGGCTGAGTGTGAATGGCAAATTACGACAGGATGCTGATTTATCAGAGCTTATTTGGTCAGTGAAGGACATTATTGCCTTTTGCAGCCAGTCGGTAAGTCTTCAGGCTGGAGATTTGATTTTTACTGGCACTCCTGCGGGTGTCTCGGCGGTTGGACCAGGTGATAGCCTCTCTGGAGGAGTAGATGGTGTTGGCGAAATTCAGATTACACTGTCTAAACGAGAGGCTGTATGATCCCATTAGATATTGAGGCTGCGCAAAAGGGGAACTTGTGCCAGCTGGCAGATGATCTTTTCTGGGCGCGCTTTGACCTGCCCTTTCGACTGAATCATATTAATCTTTATATTCTGGCGACAGCTGAGGGGTGGGTGCTAATCGACACAGGTCTGAATAATGACATCACCGCTCAGCATTGGCAGGCTATCCTGACAGGCCCACTCGCCGGTAAGCCCGTATG
>DEBO01000074.1:7674-9349 GCA_002348585.1 Alphaproteobacteria bacterium UBA2954
CAAATTATTGTGACACATCATCATGTTGACCATATTGGCTATGCTGGTCCACTTGCTGCGCTGACTGGGGTGCAGGTCTACACCAGTGCAGCAGAGGCTGAACATGCAAAATGGTTATATGCTTTGGCTGATGAAGATTTTGGCAACTTACTATCAGAAACCTACCATCGCTATGGGCTGCCAGTTGAATCGGTTAAAGCCGCTCGAACAGATGGCAGCCGTTATCGGCGCAATACGGCCCCTTTGCCTGAATTCCGGCTGCTGCGGGCGGGAGATGAGATCAAAACATCTGCGGGGTCTTGGCGTATCAGGATAGATACAGGACATTCAGATGCGCAGATAAGTTTGATGGACAGAGAAAGGGGATTGTTTCTCAGCGTTGATTTTTTATTGCCGCGAATATCACCCAATATATCAGCTGATATCCGTGACCCTGACTTTGATCTTTTGTCTGCTTATTTTATCTATCTCAAAGAGATGACAAAGTTGCCGGCAGACATGCAGATTTTTCCAGGTCATGACTGGCCATTTCGTCAGGGCGGTGTCCGAGCCCAGCAACTAATTGACCATCATAATCACCGCCTTGATTTGCTTTCTGCAGTTGCTCAGACAGCTCCACTGACCGTTTGTTCAGCTATGGATACTCTGTTTGGCCGGCATTTTGGTGATCATGAGATATACTTTGCCTCTGGCGAGGCACGGGCTCATCTGAACCATTTGGTTGCTGTGGGCAGGCTGCATAAGCAGTGTGATGAGCGTGGCATTGATATTTATGCAGCACAGGATGTGGTCACTGCATGATACGTGCTTTTCCGTTTTTATTTGTTATTCTCTGGTCATCAGCATTCATCAGCGGTAAAATTATCGTTGAGGATGCCTCCCCGTTTGCTGCCCTTGGGTTTCGCTTTGCCCTCGTGGCTTTCGGATTCTTCTGTTTTACCCTTATACTGAAAGACAACTTATCTGCTCGCAGCAGAGATATATTTGAAGCTTGCGGCACAGGCATTTTATTTCATGGGCTTTATCTTGGTGGGGTGTTTTTTGCAGTGTCCAAGGGCGTGCCAGCTGGCATAGCTGCTCTGATTGTCTCACTTCAACCCGTCTTGACAGGTGCGCTTGCCGGACCCGTTCTAGGAGAGACGGTCACCTGGCGCCAATGGGCTGGAATTATGTTGGGGTTTGGTGGGGCAGCGCTTGTACTTGGCTTGGATGTAGGCGGTGAATTACCTGCCATAGGGCTCGTAGCAACAGGGATTGCCCTGCTGGCGGTAACTGCTGGAACACTATGGCAAAAACGCCTGGGTGACCGACTGCCTTTATCTGTATTGAATTTTTATCAGGCCATGGCAGCTTGCGCCTTTCATGTTTTGGTCATGCTGGCGATTGAACAGCCGTTTCTGGAATTTACAGGGTCATTCATTTTGGCGATGGGCTGGCAGATTTTAGCTATCTCTTTTGGCGCGTTCTCTATTCTGATGTATCTGATAAAGGTCGGTTCAGCCAGCCAGACCGCCACCCTGTTTTTTCTGGTTCCGCCAGTATCCGCGGTGATGGGCTGGTTATTTGTGGATGAAAATTTGACCGCTATTGACATGATTGGTTTGCTGATAGCAACGTTTGGTGTTTATGTGGCAACACGGCCACAAGCTGAAAAATAAATTTCTGTGGTTGTCAT
>DEBO01000151.1:0-716 GCA_002348585.1 Alphaproteobacteria bacterium UBA2954
GCAGGCCCAAAGCCAATGCGGATCAATTCATTGAAGAACAGGATCAAACCGAAAGTTGCCAGAACCTGTTCCATATGGTCACGTTTATATAAATGTCTGATGACCAGATATTCAAGCAGATATCCGCTAGCGAAGGTCAGTGGAATGGCTAGGATAATGCCTAGATAAAAATTTCCTGTTAGCAGGGTGAACCCTGTGGCAGCGTAGGCACCAATCATCACTTGCGCGCCATGAGCTAGAAAGACTAGGTCCATAATGCCCAGAACCAGAGTTAGACCAGCAGCCACCAAAAACAAGGTGACACCAGATTGAATGCCATTGAAGACCTGCTCCAACAATAGCGTTATTGTCATTCGACTTGCTGCCTGCCGCGCTGTTTGAAATCGGAATGCAGGGCAGTGGGACCATAACTGCCCTGCTTGATTCAGTTTAATCTAGAATTTGCAGTCCTTAGCATAGACATCGCCATGGTTTTCCATGACGGTGCCAATCACCTTTAATGTTGCGTTTCCATCATTGTCCAAGATGACTTCACGCAGATAAACATTTTGTATAGGGAACTGATTTGTATTCATTGCCAACAGGCCTCGTGTTGTTGGTATATTACCTTTTGCTAAAACAGAGCGCATTGCTTCTGTATCTGTGCTGCCAGACTTCTGTACTGCGTGATCAATAGCCATTATCGTATCATAAGCTTGCGCAGCGTAGAATGAGGG
>DEBO01000151.1:1109-4103 GCA_002348585.1 Alphaproteobacteria bacterium UBA2954
TCAAGATCAGGTGACCAAGTCTGTGTATTTATTGTGCCAAGGGCTGTTTCTTTTAGCGCTGGCAGAGAAATACCATCAACAGCAAACACAGAATAAAGCTTGCTGACTGAATCCATATTGCTTTGGTTCCATTGCTTCACAAAATTCACAGCCATGCCACCAGGTTGAAAAATAAACGTTGCTTCTGGGTTGGCCGATCGCAACGCGGACAATTCAGCCTGAAAATCACTTTGACCAAGTTTGGTGTAAACTTCGCCAATAATCTCGCCTTTGAAATGTCGTTTGAAACCAGTTAGCATATCTTTGCCAGCCTGGTAATTTGGCGCTAACATATAGACAGATTTTATGCCGGCGTCCTGCATATATTTACCCATGCCCTCAGATGTCTGGTCATTCTGCCAAGACATGGATACAAAATTCTTATGGCATTTATCACCAGCCAGTGGGGATGGGCCAGCATTTGAGCTAATTAATAATGTATCAGATCGCGTAACCTGCTTATGGATGGCCATCAACAAATTCGACCAAATAACGCCAGCAACCACATCAACCTTGTCGCGTTTAATCAAACGGTTGGCTAATTGCTTAGCGACATCAGGCTTACGCTGATCATCAACAAAAATTACTTCTGCATTCCGGCCACCAAGTTTGCCCCCAGTATGCTCCAATGCTAGATTAACGCCATTCTGCATCTGTTTGCCAATAATGCCTGCAGAACCGGATAAGGTTGTCATATATCCCACTTTAACGGTATCTGCGAATGCTAGGCTTTTTGTCAGCATCAAAGTTGTCGCCACAACTGCCATTATCATATGTTTCATGATATTGATCTCCGAAATCTGCATATAAAAAAATTACTAAATTTTGATTTAAATTAAATTTGGCATGACGTCACGAAATTAACCAGAAAAAAATAGTCATAAAGAGACCGTCATCAATGGTTTTGATTTCACGAAAGAAAAACAATATCCAGATTTTAGCACAAACCTAATTGAAGTTTTGGCTTTGGCTTCTTCTACCAGATTATATTTCAAAAACGCTTTGCGAAATGTCATAGATATCAAACTTCGCTAATGCAGATGATTTACAAGCATCAATTGCATCTTTTTACTCTCATGATATGACAAGATAGTTACGCGAGCAGGGCGGACAGAACTGTCTACCTCAACCACCTAGGATTTAATCGGGTAAATGTTTTCCTCTGAGCTCAGATTTTGGGACATGTGCATTTCTATTATCTAATCAAATGACAATCGATTAACAAAATAAACACACGAATTCAACAGGCTCATTGGCTGTTGTTGGAGTTATTCCTTGGTTGGTTTTGTATTCTGCTTAACCAGCCTAAGAAAAGTGGCGTCAGATAAAGCGGAACCTGGTACATAGCTGTGAAAAGGCCCATTACTGGGTCATAGGGAAGGGCCGCATAATACAGGCCAACATTTCGATTGCCAGCTATAACAGCCATTACTTTCAGTGTGTCCTTTGCCTGCTGAGCGCGCAAAAAAATGGCAAGTCCCGTCATGAAGAGTTGACTGCCAAAATTCATGAGGACTGCCAGCCCTAGAAGCTGACCAGCAAGAACAGGAGAAATGGATATTTGTATGCTGACGCCGTTAAATACGGGGATGAGAAAAATCAGCATCGCGCACGTCGAAATGCCGTCAAAAACAGTATGATGTTTGTCAATTCTTTTTCTGCTGATAAGCCGTTGTCCCAGCAATGCAAGTGCGACACCAATCACAATCATCAACCCCAAACGTGTTAAAAGGTCAAAGGGATCAATTGGAGCGATATTAGCCAAAAACAGGCTGCTAACAAATGGGCCAGATAAAGGCGCAATTAGGCTGGTCATAGCAACCAGTTCCATTGCTAGAACAGGTCTGAACCCTAGCAGCAGACACATCCAGACTGTTGAAGCAATAGGCGGGGCAACAGCATACCAGATCAGAATAGGTATAAACATTTCTGCAAGCCCAAGACTGCGTGCGGTAAAAACAAACAGACAGGGAATCAGGATAAGTACCATAAGGCTAAGGCCAAGAGTTTGGAGAATACGATGAGGTTGGACAGCTCCCCTTAATGCGATGCCCAGATCCAGTCTTATCATTGCAGATGCGTATATAATTATGATTACCAACGGCACCATATCCCTAACCTGTTCCCCAAGGTCAGGTAGAATAAGTGCTATGCAAAGGCCAATGGGCAGAGATAAACGCGCATGTTTACCCAAAAAGCTAAGGCAGTTTATTAAGAACATCATGCAATTAATACCATGATATTAAGCTGTATTTTTATGCAAGCTTGGGAGGATAAACCCAGAAAGAAAAATAAGACACGCAATCATACTCATTAGGGAAAATAAATCTGACATCTGATAACCTGTTTGCAGCATAAAGCTACTAAGCGGCAGAACAGAAGCACCGATGCATAGGTTTAATAGGAATTTTATACTCAAAATTCGGCCCCGCCAGCTGTCAGGTACATAGCGCGACATCACAGCGTCGATTATGGGGATCTGACCAAAGACAAAGGACATAGCAATGATCATGAAAAACAGCAGGGCCAGGTCAGAAAAAGAAGCGGCCAGAAAAACAAAAACAACTTGTCCAACCGCTACGCATAGCAGCACTGTCTTAGCGGATATCCTATCAATTAGCCAACCCACACCAATTTGCGCGAAGGAGGCGATAGCATACACAATCGAGGCCAATAACCCTGTGATAGCAACAGATGTGGTCAAATTTTGCATTTCAAGCTCAAAATATCGTGGCACAAGAAAGGTCATGCCGCCAAAGATAAAACCACCAGCTGAGGTTATGAGTGCTAATGCAAACAGGGCGCGGTACCACCCGTCGACAAAGCCATATTTATTTGTTTTTACAAACTGTTTCTCTTGAGTTTCATGCTCTGCTTTCAGATTAGCAACAAAAACCAAGCCGTAGCCCAAACAGAACAAGCCTGATAGAGTGAAGCCCATGCGCCAATCATCGA
>DEBO01000073.1:0-493 GCA_002348585.1 Alphaproteobacteria bacterium UBA2954
CTCGCGGATGATGTCCATGCAGAGTTCAACGCACTCATCGCAGATGAATACGGTCGGACCAGCGATGAGCTTTTTCACCTCATGCTGGCTTTTACCGCAAAAAGAACAGAAAAGAGTCGATTTGTTATCGTCTTCTGTCTCTGCCATGTTAACTCTCCTGCGTTTGCAGTCCCAAAACTGCTTTCTCATCAGACTTACCGTTGAACTTATAATAGCCGCGGGACCCTGCTTTTCTCAACATAAAATCTTTACATTCACCGTTTAATTGAGACAATTCTTATTTACCAGGTTCTTCCGTTGTATCAGGGCGTTTTGTTACCACCTCGTCGATTAGCCCCATCTCCTGGGCTTCCCTCGGTGACATGAAGGTGTCTCTTTCCATGATTTTTTCTATTTGTTTTATTGTCTTGCCTGAATGCTTTTCATAAATTTTGTTCAATCGGCTGCGTAAGCTCAATATTTCCTTGGCATGAATCTCAATATCTGTTGCCTG
>DEBO01000073.1:839-7868 GCA_002348585.1 Alphaproteobacteria bacterium UBA2954
AAACCGCCTGAAGGCTGATGCGTCATAATACGAGCGTGAGGCAGGCTATACCTTTTGTTTGCCGCCCCTGCTGTTAGCAACAGTGAGCCCATGGAAGCTGCTTGCCCCATACAGACAGTAGCCACATCGGGCTTGATATATTGCATAGTGTCATAGATTGCCAAACCACTCGTCACAATTCCACCTGGTGAATTGATATACATGAAAATATCTTTGGTCGGGTTTTCTGCTTCTAAGAACAGAAGCTGAGCGCATACAAGTGAGGCCATCACATCCTCAACTGGACCATTAAGAAAAATTATCCGCTCTTTCAAAAGGCGGGAAAATATGTCAAAGGAACGCTCTCCTCTGCCAGTTTGTTCAATCACCATCGGCACAAGATTCATATCCATAGGCGACGTTCCAGCTTTATACATGTTCATCTTTATGTCTCCTAAATGCCGTACAGAGGGAGGCTGTCCGGTGGTTTCAGCCTGACAGAGCAAACTTTTCCGCTCAGGTTGCCCCATCTGCTCAATGCTGAGTGCTATCACGAGTGAATGTTGGTTACAACATTCTCTTACTAAAGTTAAGCATGAACGTAAAAACTGCCAACCCCAAGGCTGACAGTTTTTTAGTTTTACATCTTTTATAACCGACCGAAAACAAACTTGATAGGGTGTCATAACCCTTTTTTCTTTGCTGCTCTATTTTTCTTCGCAGCAGCTTTTTTCGGAGCGACTTCTTTAGTTGCTGCCTTAGCCTTACTCTTTTTAGACGGCGCTTTCTTAGGCTCAGATTTGGCTTGCTTTGAACTCTTTCCAGCACCCTTTTCTCCCGGCTCTGAGTAAAGCTCTTCTGCAGTTATTTCAATGTCTGTGACTTTCGCCATTTCAAGAATATAATCCATTACAAGCTCTTCAAACATCGGCCCAGCGAGTTGCTGCATTGCATCAGGATTGTTTTGATAATATTGAATTACTTCCTGCTCCTGCCCTGGAAAACGACTGGATTGTTCGATCACAGTACGTTTGATATCCTCTTCGCTGACCTGGATGTTGTTGTTTTGACCTATTTCGGTCAGCAGCAGACCCAGTCGAACGCGCCGCGTGGCCACCGTCCGTGCTTCTTCTTTTTGCTCATCATTTAAAGCTTCATCAGCTACGTTCGTATGATCATGGTCTTCACTATGATTATGGTCATCAGGCTGAGAAAACGATTTAACCACGACATCGTATTCAGACTGCAAAAGGCTCGGTGGAACATCAAAGTCCATTTGTACAGCCAGTTGGTCAAAAACGTTTGTTTTAACAGCCGCACGAAGCGCTGTGGCATGCTGGGATGCCAGTTGACCAGCAACAGCATTTCGCAGCGCATCAAGATTTTCAAATCCGAGCTTGCTGGCCAATTCATTATCTACCTTAGAATCACCTTTTTCATGAATTTCTCTCACTGGACATTCAAAAACAGCTTCTTTACCTGCAAGATGTGCAGCTTGATAATCAGCTGGGAAAGTGACCTTTACATCAACTGTTTCGCCTACCTTCGCGCCAACAAGGCCATCTTCAAATCCGGGGATGAAGCTATTTGAGCCCAATTCCAGCATGTGATCCTGCGCTGCTCCACCTTCAAAAGCCTTGCCGTCAATACGGCCTGTGAAGTCGATCAGAAGCACATCACCCAATTTTGACTCACGCTTCGTCTCAACTTTTTTGGTGGGCCTATTCTCATCAGCAAGCCTTTGCATCGTCTCTTCTATACCTGACTCGTCGTTAGGCAGAACCGGACGTTCAATGGAAAGGGCAGCTAAATCAGGAATTGTGATATTTGGCATAATTTCAGCAGAGAGCTTGGCTACTAGGTCACTGCCATCTTCAAAACTTATGATGTCCATCTTTGGCTGGCTGGCCAGTTTCAGCTCTTGCTCTTCGATTGTCTGTTTTGCGGCGTCATCAAGAGTTGTGCGAATAATCTCACCTTTAACCTGACCCCCGAAGCGGGCTTTCACCACTGACATCGGCACTTTGCCCGGCCGGAAACCAGGCATATTGGCCGTTGTTGCAACCTCCGCCAGTCTAGCTGAAACTTTTTCATCCATCTCTGCAGCGGTGAATGTAATTTCATACTCCCGCGCAAGACCTTCGTTCAGTGTTTCTTTGATATTCATATTCTGTCCTGTTGACATTATACTAACTGCCAAAAATCACCCGTCAAAACCTGCACGTGGTTTACTAAAGGGCATCATTTCGTGATGATGGTGCGGGCGGAGGGACTTGAACCCCCACATCGCAAGATACCAGAACCTAAATCTGGCGCGTCTACCAATTTCGCCACGCCCGCATCATTACCTTGCGTTGGGCATCGGTACTCGAAAAATAGATACCAGGTCAAGCGATAATGCAAAAACCGACCGAAGTGGCCTCATTCTTACACTCAAATTTACATCTGGGGGATTAGGAAATGGGGCGAGTGACCGGATTTGAACCGGCGACATCCAGTACCACAAACTGGCGCTCTAACCAACTGAGCTACACCCGCCACAACATTCGTGAAATATAAATCAAAGCTTTAATAGGCGAGAAATATGTATATGGTCAAATAAAAACCACTGTATGAGATTTGTTCATGCTTAATCTATCTGCTGACAAACTGGGAACTGAAACCGCTTTTGGAGTTTTAGCCAGAGCCGGTGTGCTTGCCGCACAAGGAAATGATATCATCAATTTAGGGATAGGCCAGCCAGATTTCAGAACGCCTGAACATATCGTTGAGGCAGGAATCCGAGCTTTACTGGATGGGGCTCATGGTTATACGCCCTCCATGGGACTGCCTGCCTTGCGTGAAGCTGTTGCCACAGACATCCATCAACGCTACGGAAACGAGCCTGACGTTAATAACATTCAAATAGTCCCTGGCGGAAAGCCAATTTTGTTTACAGCAATGATGCTATTAGGTGGCCCGGAACACGAAATTCTGACACCTGACCCTGGTTTTCCAATTTATCAGTCAGCCATCAATTATTCAGGGGCCAGGTCTATTCCTTACGGTTTAATCGAGAAAAATGGTTTCGCTTTTGATGCTGAGGAAGTGCTGTCAAAAATCACAGATAGAACAAGTCTTGTTATTGTAAATTCACCAGCAAATCCAACAGGTGGCGTCACTCCACGCGCTGAATTGGACAAATTTGTTAAGGGGCTTGAAATTTTTCCGCATGTTACCGTCCTGTCAGATGAAATTTACGACCGGTTAATTTTTGAAGGCGAACCAGTTTCACTCATTATCTACCCCAGCCTTCAGGACAGATTAATTATTTTGAATGGCTGGTCAAAAACTTACGCGATGACAGGCTGGCGTATTGGATATGGTGTTTGGCCCAAACGGCTTGTCGATTATGCAGACAGATTAGCCGTTAACTTCCATTCCTGTGTGAATGCACCCTCACAACATGCCGCGATTGCTGCTTTGCAGGGTGATCAGACCTGTGTCGATGAAATGCTGACAGCGTTCAGGCGGCGTGGCGCGCTTATCACGAAGTTACTGAACCAGATTGAAGGAGTAAGATGCCAACAACCAGGCGGCGCATTTTACGCCTTTGCAAATATTATTGACACTCCCTTTTCCTCTGATGCATTTCAAGAAAAACTATTGGAAGAATATGGTGTCGCCGGAATCGCAGGTACTTCATTCGGCAGTTTTGGTGAAGGCTACATCCGTTTGTCCTGCGCCAATTCAGATGAAGCGATTGAACGGGCTGTCTCACGCATTCAAAAAATGTTGGACGACTCTGCCTAATTAATATGCAAATGCAGGCTGTTCTTTAGTTCTCTTCCTTCAAAGTCTTGCGAAAAGATATGAACAGGGCTTTAACGTTCAGTGTTTAGGGGTTTTGGAGATAGGCAAGAATTTTAAAGTCAATCCGACACCCTAGCATATTTACCAGAAAACAGTTCAGGTGAAAGCTAATGAAAAAGATAGAAGCAATCATCAAGCCCTTCAAACTTGATGAAGTAAAAGAAGCTTTACATGAAGTCGGCATTCAGGGAATTACGGTACTTGAGGCAAAAGGATTCGGTCGCCAAAAAGGGCATACAGAGCTGTATCGTGGTGCTGAATACGTAGTTGATTTCCTTCCTAAGGTGAAAATTGAGGTGGTGGTAGAGGACAATATGGCTGAACGCGTTGTTGAAGCAGTCAAAACAGCAGCACAGACAGGCCGAATAGGGGATGGAAAAATTTTCATTTCCTCCATTGATGAAGCCCTTCGGATCCGCACCGGCGAGACTGGCGGAAATGCCATCTAATCGGATTAATTTGTAATTTGAAATCCTGCGGCCTGTCTAGGCTGCCGAAAATATCGAGATGAACAGAAACAGAGCCGAAATGATTACTTGAAAGGAAAAGAAAATGTCTGACGCAAAAACGATCATGGAGATGATCAAAGAGAATGACATATCTTATGTCGACTTGCGCTTTACCGACCCACGCGGTAAAATGCAGCATGTAACACAACATATTGATACAATAGAAAAAGAATCCCTTTCAGAGGGGTTCATGTTTGATGGGTCTTCAATTGCGGGCTGGAAAGCCATTAATGAATCAGACATGAAGTTAATGCCGGATCTTTCTCGTGCTTATGTTGACCCATTTTTTTCGCAGACTACCTTGGCAGTGTTCTGTGATGTCCTAGACCCTATTACAGGTGAGCCTTATGAGCGTGACCCGCGCGGCACTGCGAAAGCGGCTCTCGCTCATATGCAGGCAGCCGGAATTGCGGACACAGCTTATTTTGGTCCGGAAGCAGAGTTCTTCATTTTTGAGGATGTAAAGGTGGACGTGTCCATGAACCGTTCGATGTTTCAGGTGGACTCAGTTGAGGGGCCCTACAACAGCGCACGTGAGTATGAAGAAGGCAATATGGGTCACCGCCCGGGCGTGAAAGGTGGGTATTTCCCCGTTCCACCGATCGATTCAGGACAGGACATTCGTTCTGAGATGTTGTCAGTTATGGCGGATATGGGCGTACCTGTGGAAAAGCATCACCACGAAGTCGCTCCTTCCCAGCACGAATTAGGCATGAAATTTGGCACGCTGCTTGAAACAGCTGATAATATGCAGCTATACAAATACTCAGTGCATCAGGTTGCCCATGCTTACGGACTGTCTGCGACTTTTCTACCAAAACCGATTGCCGGTGATAATGGTTCAGGGATGCATGTTCACCAGTCTTTATGGGCAGGTGGCAAGCCATTATTTGCAGGTAACGGCTATGCGGATCTATCCGAAGCGGCATTGCATTACATCGGCGGCATTATCAAACATGCAAAAGCGCTGAATGCGTTTACTAACCCGTCAACAAACAGCTACAAGCGCTTGATCCCAGGCTTCGAAGCCCCAGTCCTGCTCGCCTATTCTGCACGGAACCGTTCAGCCTCCTGCCGTATCCCATTTGTAGCCAGCCCCAATGGTAAGCGTGTTGAAGTGCGCTTCCCAGACGCAACAGCTAATCCATACCTTGCTTTCTCAGCTATGCTGATGGCCGGGCTGGATGGCATTCGTAACAAAATCCACCCTGGGGATGCCATGGATAAAGATTTGTACGACTTGCCTGCAGAAGAACTGGCGCAAATACCAACAGTCTGCGGGTCCTTGCGTGAGGCTCTAGACAGCCTAAATGCTGACCGTGCCTTTTTAACAGAAGGTAATGTATTTACGGACGACCAGATTGACGCGTACATCGAATTAAAAATGGAAGAGGTCATCACTCTTGAGCATGCCCCCCATCCTGTTGAATTTCAGATGTATTACTCATACTAAATCTGGCAGACAGATAGTAATAAACCCCGGGCAGATATGCTCGGGGTTTTTTATTCGAGGCTCAGCGATACACTCTCCACATATTCAGCCCGCGGTCTGACAAGACTGGCTGTCTTGTATACCAAAAACTCAGACAGAATGAAAAACTTACAGTGAAGTTGAACAGCAAAGACGCATTAGAAGATGTTACCATATATTCACCTTTTTGACCCCAGCTTTGATGTGAGGATAAGTTGTAATGCTCCCTGAAAAACCATCACTTATAAGATATCTCATGGGTGCCATTTCTTAAATTCTAAACTGTGTAGCAGGCTCATTTTAGTCCACTCTTAATAAAGGCGATCGCATAAAATAATGAATCCTTGTTAAGCTAAAATCGCTGTATCTAGTTTTAATCCTTTTACTTAACCCCCATATATTGTAAAATTTGCAAGACTCAACAATTTTTACTAGAAATGAAATGTCAGATTTGTTTTCCAGTAGCAACCAGAAAACTAGCTATGATGCCAGAGAGATTGAAGTTCTGGAAGGGCTAGAGCCCGTAAGACATCGGCCAGGTATGTATGTTGGCGGTACAGATGAACGAGCACTCCATCATTTAGCAGCTGAAATTCTGGATAATTCCATGGACGAGGCTGTTGCCGGTCATGCCAGTTGGATTGAAATTCATCTTGAGGACACGAACACTCTCAGCATAAGCGATAATGGTCGGGGCATCCCAATTGATCCGCATCCAAAATTTCCGGATAAATCTGCGCTCGAGGTCATCCTAACCACCCTGCATGCCGGCGGTAAGTTTTCTGGCAAAGCCTATCAGACCTCCGGCGGACTTCATGGTGTCGGAGCATCTGTAGTGAATGCTCTGTCCAGCCATTTAGAGGTTGAGGTTGCGCGGAATAAAATTCTTTACAGTCAGTCTTTTGCGCGCGGCAGACCAACTGATCAGCTTTCCGTTGTTGGAAAAACAGCGAACCGGCGCGGGACCTTAATCCGGTTCACTCCTGATGAAGATATTTTTGGGGCGAATTGTCGATTTAAAGCCGAAATGCTGTATCGCATGGCCCTTTCCAAGGCCTATCTGTTTGCTGGGGTTGAGATCAGATGGCAATGCGCCCATGAACTGATCACAGACACCAATCCTGTCCCCCAACAACAGCAGCTTTGCTTTCCAGGCGGTCTAGCTGATTACTTGAACCATTCAACAGAGGATAAACCACTGCTGTTAAGCCAGCCTTT
>DEBO01000170.1:0-1191 GCA_002348585.1 Alphaproteobacteria bacterium UBA2954
TCTTCTGGATATAATTTCCTGAACCTTGTTTGCGGGCCAAAAGTCCAGTTTCAGTAAGGCGGGCTAGTGATTTGCGTAAGGTGCGGACGGTTACATTGTAATCTTTTGCCATTTGCCGTTCGGCAGGCAAACGCTGCCCCTCAGCAAGGAGTCCTGCACTTATTTCTCGGGATACCTGTTCAGCAATTTGCAGATAAACAGGCAGTTTCCCTGAATTAATATTGCGATCACTAACTCTGTTCATCCTAAATTGATACACCATTGATTTACATCTGGCTATAGCTATAATTAGCGGGATGGGGAGGATATAAAGATGACTATTGTGCCAATCACCAGCAACGGTTTAGACGCCGCTGAGGTAAGTTTTTTCTCGGCACTTTGCTCAGATGATTATCAGTATCTGGGCGTTCCAGAAGGTCACTTAAGATCCAGCTGGTCACATTGCTCTGAAATTGTAAAAACATCAGAAAGAAACGGATTCCGCAACATACTTTGCCCATCATCTTATCAGGTTGGTCAGGACACATTGTCCTTTGTTGCTGGCTGCGCACCGGTAACTGAAAAAATCAACTTACTGGCCGCTGTACGCTGTGGTGAGATGCAGCCCATCATGCTAGCGCGAACAGTGGCGACACTTGATCATATGCTGGAAGGCCGGCTTACTATAAATATCATCAGCTCTGATTTTCCGGGGCAGGTTGAGGACAGCGTCTATCGCTATCGGAGATCACGAGAGGTTGTTGAAATTCTGCGTCAGGCCTGGACACAGGACGAGATAAGCTATCAGGGTGAAATTTATAATTTTGAAGGCGTGCCAACTGACCCTGCACGTCCTTATCAACAAAATGGAGGACCTTTATTGTATTTTGGGGGCTATTCACCCGCAGCTGTAGATTTATGCGCCCAACATTGTGATGTGTATCTAATGTGGCCAGAGCGCAGAGAAGAGCTGGAAGGCCGTATGAAAACTGTCCATGAACAAGCGGCTAGCTATGGCCGCACTCTGGATTATGGTTTGCGCGTCCATATGATTGTGCGCAAAACAGAAGCAGAGGCCCGCGAATATGCAGATGAACTTGTCTCAAAACTTGATGAGGATAAAGGTAAGGTGATCAGAGAACGTGCGCTTGATTCAACATCTTTGGGCGTGGCCCGTCAGGCCAGAAATCGTAAAATTGCTGATATGGAGGG
>DEBO01000170.1:1533-5693 GCA_002348585.1 Alphaproteobacteria bacterium UBA2954
ATTGAGCCGCATTTATGGACAGGGGTTGGACGGGCTAGATCAGGCTGCGGTGCAGCGCTTGTAGGCTCTGCTGATCAAATACTGTCGGAAATTGAGGCCTATCAGAAAATGGGAATGCGGTCATTTATCTTCTCAGGCTACCCGCATTTGGACGAATGTGATTATATCGGCAAATTAATATTACCAGAACTCAAGACCTGTTCACTTCCGCATGAATATGGACGTGTGCCAAACCAACTGCCAGCCACGCCACTTGGGCATGGAGAAAGACGATAATGGAAAAAATTGCGCTCAATGAAACACTGTCTCTGTCTCGTTTAATCTATGGCATGTGGCGTCTTGGTGATGACAGCGACACCTCACCTGCCCATGTGCAGGCAAAAATTGAAGCCTGTCTTGCGCAAGGGATAACCACCATGGATCAGGCAGATATCTATGGAGGATATCAGGCAGAGGAGATTTTTGGCCATGTACTTCTAGGTGCACCACATCTGCGCGAACAAGTTGAGATTGTTACCAAATGCGATATTGTAGCGCCTGCCGGACGGCACAGCGCAGCACCTCTGAAATATTATGACACCAGCGCAGCTCATATCCGGCAGTCTGTCGAAGACAGCTTGCGCCTGATGCGCATAGAAACGGTTGATCTTTTGCTGATACACAGGCCTAACCCGTTTATGGACCACCATGAAACGGGATCTATTCTTGATCAGTTGATCAGTTCTGGAAAAGTGAAAGCTGTCGGCGTATCAAACTTTAAACCGCATGACTGGACTCTTCTGCAATCTGCTATGCAGAACCAACTTTTAACCAATCAAATTGAAATATCTGTTCTGGCCAATCAGGCTTTCACAAACGGAGATATTGCTTTTCTGCAGGAACGGGGCATCCCACCAATGGCCTGGTCACCTCTTGCTGGCGGAATGTTATTTGCAGGAGGCAACCCCAAATTGACAGCCACGCTTCAGGCGAAAGCAGATGAAGCTGGTGTCGATATCGGGGCAGTTGCTGTTGGCTGGCTACTTGCTCATCCAGCAAAAATTCTGCCTGTCCTGGGCACGAATAATCTTGAGCGAATCAGCCATATTTCTGATGCACTCAAATTAGACATGGACCTTACAGAATGGTTTGAAATCTATGAAGCTGCAAATGGGACAGAAGTACCGTGAAAACAGATATGCAGCACGATGTTAGCAAATTCAACCCAACCGAGGATCGAATAGCAGACTACCGCCAAGCTTTAGGAAATTTTCCAACAGGCGTTACAATCGTCACATGCATGAGCCAGAGTGGGCCACTCGGCATAACCGTGAATAGCTTCACTAGCGTATCGCTAAAGCCACCATTGATAATGTGGTGTCTGAATAAGCAGTCAACGCGGTTCAGTTCCTTTATGGATGCAGAGAACTTCGCTGTGCATGTGATGCCAGCAAGCTCAAAAAATTTATGTGTCTCTTTTGCACAATCCGCACGAGCTTTCGAATATACCGACTGGTCATTAAGTGTGCAGAAAGTACCGCTTTTGAAAGGGAGTTTAGCTTGCTTTGAATGCAGACAGTTCGCAGATTATGATGGTGGTGACCATTCTATTTTGTTGGGACGAGTGGATTTAGTGTCCACGTCCAATGGTGTCCCGCTGACATTTGCGCAAGGACGCTTTATTGTTCCAGACCTAGAGCCGCATAACGGTAAATCATGATAAATCTTCTTTTAATAATTAACAAACCAATTGAACGAACTAATGACCTAGCAGGGTATATTGGCCGAAACCTCTCCATTTGTGCAATGGGCTTGATGGTAGTGGTCATTCTGACACAAGTCTATTTTCGATATGTTTTGAACAACGCTCTTCCATGGCCTGATGAGGCTGCACGCTTTTTAATGCTATGGCTGGCAGGTTTAATGGGACCAATAGCCCTAAGACAGGGAAGCATGGTGGCAATAGTTGGTGTTCAGTCCTTACTTCCAGGCCTTTTATGTAAAATTTTGATATTTAGTCTGCTTCTAGTTTCATTTGCCGTCCTGATAGTTGCCGTTAAATTAGGTTGGGCACATGTAAATTCTGGCTGGCTCTTTGCAAGTTCGTCGCTAAAGGTGCCATTAAACCTAATTGGCATGAAGGCCATCAAGATGAAACTAGCCTGGTCATATATGTCTTTATTTGTCGGGTTTTGCCTAATGTCACTTGTGAACCTCGAGCTATTGCTTCGCACAGCCATAAGCATATTTGGTGGTGAATCTCAGCTTAAGCCAATAAAAAATACTAAAGAGATGAAGGTAGAGTGATGCTGATTTGGTTCTTGCCAATCTTTTTAGTTTCCCTCCTTGTCGGCTTGCCGGTTTTTTTTGCGTTGTTAGCAGCACCTGGCCTGATGTTGTGGATAAATGGACAAGAACGTGACATCACCCTCCTCTATCGTAATGTCTATAATGGAATAGACAGCTTCCCCCTCATGGCAATACCATTTTTTATGTTAGCCGGTGAGTTGATGAACCGAGGGGGCATCACAGCACGCCTTGTCGAATTTGCGCAGGCTATGATGGGGCATCTGCGTGGTGGCCTAGCTCATGTAAATATTCTTTCTTCTATTTTGTTTGCGGGTTTATCAGGTTCAGCTGTTGCCGACACCTCTGCATTAGGATCCATGCTTGTTCCCGCCATGGTTAAGCAGGGTTACAGCCGCCGGTTTGCTGCTGCCGTGACTGCTGCCAGTTCAGTTATAGGGCCAATAATACCCCCGTCAGGCATAATGATTATTTATGCCTATGTTATGGGTGAGAGCGTTGCGGCGTTATTTCTCGCTGGCATTGTCCCAGGTATTCTTGTTGGAATTGGCTTAATGCTGATGGTCAAATTAATGGCGAACCTCAAAGACTTTCCTCCGGCCAGTAAGCGTTATAGCTGGTCAGAACGAGGCGATGCATCTTTGAAGGCTTTTTTTCCTCTAATGACACCAGTTATCATACTAGGCGGCATATTGATGGGAATCTTCACGCCAACTGAAGCCGCTGCGGTAGCCGTTGGCTATGCAATATTCATTGGCTTCTTTGTCATGCGCACGTTGAGGTTCAGAGATTTATCTGATGTTTTAAATAGAGCGGCTATGACATCAGCAATTGTACTTCTTTTGGTCGGCGCTGCAATGGCGTTCAAAACTGTTGTTAGCCTAAGTCATGCTCCAGAATATCTTGCGAGTGCAATCCTGTCAATTTCAGAAAACCCTCTCATTCTGCTGTTCTTAATAAATGTACTTCTTTTCATTGTAGGGATGTTTTTGGATGCAGGTCCGGCCATTATTATACTAGGTCCAGTCCTGGGCCCAATTTTTCTGGATCTCGGCATCCATCCTGTTCATTTCGCGATTATAATGAGTGTTAATCTTACAGTTGGATTAGCCACCCCACCGATGGGGCTCGTGCTTTTTGTGGCGTCATCAGTTTCAGGAGAGCGCGTGGAAGAAATCACCCGTGCAATATTACCTTTTCTCCTAGTTGAAATTATTGTGATCTTTCTGATTACCTTTTTTCCAGCCATTTCCATGACAATTCCTAGATTGACAGGATTTGTCTCATAGCGTCTTCTGTATTAACCAAAGGGAGGAAAATATGAAGAAGATATTCAAACCACTAGTAATGGGAGTCATTATGGCTCTCACTACTGTAACCGTTCAGGCAGCGGACTATACAATCCGTGCAACCGCGAACTCAAATGAAAATGATGAAGATTACGACGGCCTTGTTGTTTTCAAGAACTATGTTGAGAGTGCATCTAACGGGGCGATAGCTGTAGAACTCTTTATCGGAACACAGCTCTGCTCAAAAGGCGCTGAATGCTTGCAAGGCGTCGCTGATGGCTCAATCGATGTTTATATTTCCACGTCCGGCGGTGCAGCAGGGATTTTCCCATATGTGCAGATTCTTGACGTGCCTTATTTGATGTCAGATGACCGTATTGCCGAGCATGTGCTTTCCGGTGATTTCACTAGAAAACTCCGCACGATGGCACTTAAAGATTCAGGCAACAAAATCAGATTGATGACGGTCGGCAATACAGGTGGTTGGAGAAACTTTGCGAACACGAAGCGCAGAGTGCAGAACCCAGGCGATATGTCAGGCCTAAAAATCAGAACAGTTGTTGCTGACCTTCCACAGGAATTGGT
>DEBO01000170.1:6102-13536 GCA_002348585.1 Alphaproteobacteria bacterium UBA2954
GTTGAAGGCTCAAAGAACGGCATCACAGATATTATGGGGATGAAATTTCCAGATGCCGGTCTTAAATACGTAACACTTGATGGCCACGCCTATATGGGTGCACTTTGGTGGATGAACAATGACAAATTCATGTCTATGCCAGAAGGCTTAAGAACAGTTATAGCAGATGGCTTTTACCAGCTTCAACAAGCGACATTTGCGTCACCTAAGCGTAAATCTATTCAGGCCTATGCTGATTTCGTAGCTGGCGGTGGTGACCTTTATGTACCCACACCTGCTGAAAAAGCTGCATTCAAAAAAGCAGCTGCTCCTGTTTATGATTGGTTCAAGTCAAATGTTGATGGCGGTGAAGAAGTGTTCAATGCCTTCACAGCTGCAGTCAATAAGGCGGAAGCAGACGTTGGCGGCGGACGAAGCAAAGATATAAACTAAACTTGCTCAATTTAAACTCTGAGCCTTCCACGTTAAGGCTCAGAGTTACCTTCAATTTAAAATAAATTATTTGTCATCATGCTATCTAAACGGATAAAGCCAAACACGATAATCATCGATCATATCTTCCGCTTGTTTGATTTGTTCAACAGTCATTTTCTTAACAACTTCTTCTTGGCTGATCGCAGCATCAGGATCACCACCAATGGCAGAAAGAACGTACCACATGTAAGCGCGTACCAAATCCGGCGCAGGCATACCCAAGCCAAGTTCATAATACCAACCAACACCAGATTGTGCACCGGGATGACCTTTCAGTGCAGAACGCAAATACCAGTCAAAAGCTCTCTGGTGGTCCTGCCTAACACCAAGCCCCATAGCATACATAACGCCTATCAATTCTTCTGCATCTGCATTGCCAGAGCGCGCAGCTGGCCACAATTCTGTATAAGCCGCTTCAAATTCATTTGCTTCCATCAAATCACGCGCATGCTCAATCTCTGCTCTTGCAATCGTAGATGCACTCAGGAACCAGAAAAGCAAGAGAAAAAAAACAACACTCTGCCTTCGCATATTTACCTCATTTTAATTGTGCTTTGCACAGTTACAATTCACACAAAAGTCCTCGCAGATAGCCTTCCAAGGCAGCTTATGCAATCAGATTACCATGAATTTTCAAAAGAGCGGGCAGAAATTGGGCAATTCCTTTTTTATGATAAGATCCTTTCTGGCAACAGAAATATTTCTTGCGGAACTTGTCATCACCCACGATTTGGAGGTGCAGACGGGCTATCATTAGGCATCGGCGAAGGCGGAATTGGTGTAGGTCCTGACCGCGTGCCTGGAACTGGTGATAATAGAATAAAGAAACGAATTCCACGTAACGCTACAGCATTATGGAACCTGGCCGCAAAAGATTTTCAAGTTTTATTCCATGATGGACGACTTTCATTGAGTGATGATTACGATAATCGTTTTAACAGTCCTGCAGAGGAGTGGCTTCCAAAAGGGTTAGAAACAGTTCTCGGCACTCAGGCAATATTTCCAATGACTGCTCAGTTTGAAATGGCAGGCAACCCGAAGGAAAATGAAGTCGCAGGTGCGCTGCATGACCGTATAGACTATGTTTGGCCTATTCTTGCAAAGAGAGTTCGCACGATACCCGAATATGGAAAAATGTTTGTCGAGGTGTTCGATGATATTGATAAGCCTGAGGACGTAACGATCGCTCAAATAGGTGAGGCTTTAGCTGCATATATAGCTCTTGATTTTGAGTCTCGAGATTCGATTTTTGATAAATTTTTAGCTGGTGATACATCAGCATTAAATGCAGCTCAAAAAAGAGGTTTGGACCTTTTCTATGGAAAAGCTGCTTGTTCAAGCTGCCATTCAGGCCCGTTACTTACAGATCAAAAATTTCATGCCTTAGCCATACCACCTTTTGGTCCAGGGCGTACCCGACGGTTTGACCCTTATGTAAGAGATGTTGGCCGTATGGCTGAAACAGACAGGATTGAGGATTCATATCGCTTCCGCACCCCTTCGCTGCGCAACGTGGCTCTAACAGCCCCTTATGGACATAACGGTGCATTTCCAGATTTGGACGGCATCATAAGGCATCACCTTAATCCCCCAGAGTCTTTAAAAGAATGGAGACGAGAATGGGCAAAGCTGCCATGGATCCCTTGGCTTACAGAAATTGATTTTTTGGTGTGGGATGACAGATTTGAAATGAAACGATTTAAAAACAAAATTGATATTCAGCCCATTGCTTTGTCTGATGACAACATCGCAGATCTTGTATCATTCATGCATGCCTTGACAGGCCAAACAGCTCAAAAACTAAGGTTTGGCATACCTGAAAGCGTCCCCTCAGGACTGCCAATTGATAAGTAAAACTCTGTTTGGATTGCAAATCAACTCTTTGTGATTCGCTTATTTGGATCAAAAAACGGCTTTTCGACCACCTTTGCTGTTCGTGTGTCTTTGCCAGTTGCCACTTTCAAGACCGTGCCTGTTTCAGCCAAATTAACAGACACCATAGCCAGAGCAATATTCTGTTTTAAGCGGGGAGAGAAAACAGCTGATGTTACCTTTCCAACCCCCGTCCCTTCTGCCTGCAATGGCCAGAAGCGAGTATTCGGGGCTGACAATCTTTCCCCGTCAATGATTAGGCCAACCTGTTTGCGGGAAATCCCCTGACGCTTAATTTTCTTTAAGGCAGCTTTGCCAATAAAATCATGCGGCGCGTCAAGTGCTATAAGACGGTCGAGGCCCACCTCAAACGGATTAGTCTGGATATCCATGTCTGCATGATAGGACAACATGGCCCCTTCAATGCGCCTGATAGTAGATGTATGACCAGCCTTTAGACCAAAGGAGGCTCCTGCTGCCATTATCTTTTCCCACAGAACTGTACCCCAGCGGCGATCACACAAATAAATTTCGTAACCCAGCTCGCTAGACCAGCCTGTCCTGGACACCACCACAGGTATGCCGTCAAGTTCATAATGACGCAGCCAGTAATATTTCAATTGCGAAATATCGTCACCAAATAGAACCTTCATAATATCCAGCGCTCGTGGCCCCTGGAGTTGCAGAGGTGATACATCAGGCTCACAAACATGCACATCAAGCCCAGAATGAATTGCAACTCCCTGCGCCCACAGCAGAACATCACTGTCGGCAAGGGATATCCAGAATTTATTCTCTTCGAGTTTCAGCAAAACAGGATCATTTATTATCCCGCCTTCTGCATTGATCATAACAATATATTTACACTGTCCCACAGCCATATGGCTAAGATCGCGCGGCGTCAATATCTGCATGAATTTCGCCGCATCAGGCCCCGTGATTTGGACCTGCCGTTCAACAGCGACATCACATAAAATTGCATTATTCACCAGATTCCAGAAATTCTGCTCAGGATCACCGAAATCCCGAGGAATATACATGTGGTTATAGACTGAAAAGGCCTTGGCCCCCCAGTTAACTGTGGCCTGAAAATATGGTGATTTTCTGATTTGTGTGCCAAAGCCAAACGTGTCTGGATGGTCCATGAATAGCCCTCGTTATCTTTCAGAATTGATATAATGCAGAACTAGCTTAAACAAAAGATCGCATAACATGGCGCAGGCTATCTTATGCACCCATGATTGCCTTCACTTCTAGAAATTCTTCCAGCCCCCATTCAGCCTTTTCACGGCCATTACCAGATTGTTTATATCCACCAAACGGCGCATCAGCCCCGCCAGAGCCATAGTTTATATGGACCTGGCCAGCACGCAATCGGCGGCCAATGGCGGTAAGAATGTCTTTGTCCTGCCCGGAAACATAAGCTGCCAGCCCATAATCTGTGTCATTGGCAATTGCCACAGCATCATCAATATCATCATAAGCGATTATAGACAGCACAGGCCCAAATATCTCCTCACGTGCAATGGTCATGTCATTCTTCACATCCCCAAAAACAGTGGGTTTAGCATAGTAGCCTCGGTCCAGGCCATCTGGCTTGCCTGCCCCACCTGTCAAAAGGGTGGCCCCTTCTTCAAGGCCAGCTTCGATCAGGCTTTGCACTTTGTCATATTGCACAGCGCTGACAAGCGGTCCGACAACAGTGCTGTCTTCTCTCGGATCACCAACAATAACCTGCTCTGCCGTTTTACGAGCAATTTCATAAGCTTCCAATTTCCGCCCAGAGGGAATCAGCATACGTGTTGGGGCGTTGCAGGACTGCCCTGTATTGTTCATGCACAGACTCACACCCTTTCTAATTGAGCTTTCAAAGGCATCATCGTCTAGAACGATATTGGCAGACTTGCCACCTAATTCCTGACTGACCCTTTTCACACTGTTCGCAGACGCTTTTGCCACAGCAATCCCTCCTCGGGTTGAACCGGTAAAGGACATCATATCAATATCAGGGTGTGCTGACATAGCCTCACCCACCACAGGCCCTATGCCATTTATGAGGTTAAACACACCAGCAGGCACTTTAGCCTCGTCCATTATATCAGCGATAACTAGAGATGAGAGAGGTGCGATTTCAGAAGGTTTTAGAACAGCGGTACAACCGGAGGCAATACAAGGCGCCAACTTTGAGACCACCTGATTTACCGGCCAGTTCCAAGGCGTGATGAGACCACAGACGCCAATGGGTTCATGCCGGATAAGAAAATCGCCATGCATATATTCAAATTCATGTTTGTCAAGCGCTCGTATGGCTGCTTTCAGGTGGGCAAGGCCAACCATGGCTTGAGGCCCTCTAGCTAAATAACTGGGCGCACCCATCTCACTTTGTATCGCATCAGCAACGTCATCCAAACGACGCTTGTAGATTTCTCTAATCGTTGTCAGCAATTCTATTCGCTCTGCTACTGACGTTTGCGAATAGCTTTTGAACGCCTGGCAAGCTGCGGCAACAGCCCTGTCAACATCCACAGAATCACCCAATGAGATTTCAGCAACAGCCTGTTCTGTTGCAGGGTTTATGACGTCAAATATCTCTGTGCCCGATGGTTTTATCCATTGGCCGTTGATATAAAAATCAAATTTTTCCAATTGTTAATTCCCTTTCACATAAATTAGAGCAATCCATACGCACCCTGAAATTAGGCAGCTTTTCCTTTGAAAGCCTATTATTTTCTATTTTGATGTTAACCCAGAACCGCTGCAAGCCAAAGCTTAGGTTGGGTTTTTAGCAATTGGAGAAATTATTTAGATTAATGAAGTGGCGGAGTGGAAGTCCTTCTCAATCTTCTGCAAGCGACTGTAGTAGGACCTTTTTTGCCCACTCTCTGCACTCACCCCGCACTTTCGCCTAAAATTGCTTGCCTCTTAGGAGGTGGATAATCTCTCTTGGCATCACTGATTGTTTTTGGCAATCAGTTTGAAACTTTTAGCGGATGGGTGGGTAGTAGCTGCGCGGCCTGCACTTCTTCGAATGCGTTCCTTTGATAAGTGGTCGCGGTCATTTAAATGCAAAATTATCACTTATTCAATTCACAACAAATGCCGTTATGTTGTCCATTTCCTTGATGTGGCATGCTGGCTAGGAATATCAACAGCTATGTTGCGTGCCGGACTTATCAAGTGTGGGCGAGCATTCGAACTTTGATATTATGAGTCGCTAAAGCACTCAGATGAGAATAAAATGAAGAATGCGCTGCAAATTTCCCCATGTTCTGCCAGCAAGATGGGTACTTCCACAAAAGAAATAAATCAGAACGTGAAAGTGCAGTTTTTTAATTATGCAAGAAACATGCATGGGATAAAATTGTTGGGTGGCACCCGCCAAACACTTGATTACGCTTCATCCAGTTCACGAAGAGCTAAGAGTACCATCGTTACATTTACACACTTCCCAAGCGATCATGTTATCAAAAAATTCAGGAACTAGCAACGTAAAATTAGACTAAATTAGTCCACGTTTACACCATATTGTGAAAAACTTAGATCCAGTAATTGTGAAAAGATAGTCGTAAAATAAGCTGATCATAGAGGTCAACGGATGGGGATTACAATAAATACTGGACACAGACAGAACAAGATGTCTTTCAGAAAAAGTAAAAAATAGGGAGATAAACCATGATAACTAGTTCATTCGAGTATCATAAGCCTGAAAATGTAGATGGGGTAATAAGCTTGCTAACTGAGTGGGGTGATGACGCTCGCGTAATTGCAGGGGGGCATAGTTTAATACCAGTAATGAAACAGCGGATGACTGATATCTCTCATTTAATTGATTTAGGCGCCATAGAATCGTTGAAAGGCATTTCCATTGATGGCGGGACCGTCACTATTGGCGCGATGACAACCCAGCATGAGTTAATCTCAGACGAGGCATTAGCCAAAGCCGTGCCATTGATCCGCGAAGCGTCATTGCAAATTGCTGATCCACAAGTCCGCTATCTGGGAACAATTGGTGGCAATATTGCCAATGGTGACCCAGCTAATGACATGCCAGGACTAATGCAGACTCTGGATGCTACTTATCACCTGACAGGTGCCAATGGCAATCGCACTGTTCAAGCGCGTGAATTTTACGAGGCAGCTTATTTCACCGCACGCGAAGATGATGAAATTCTGACAGCGATATCTTTCGACGCCCCTTCCGGCGGCTATGCTTATGAAAAGCAAAAGCGCAAAATAGGCGATTATGCAACCGCAGCAGCTGGGGTATTGATCAGTGTAAAGGCAGGCAAATGTTCAGCTGCATCTGTTGCGCTTACCAATCTGTCAGATACGCCGGTTTATTGTGAAGATGCAGTTGACGCATTGGTTGGTAGCACGCTGGATGACTTGGCTATCAAAGCTGCAGTCAAAGCAGCGGTAGACGCGTCTGATCCTGTTGCAGATACACGCGGTCCGGTTGAATTCAAAAAACATGTAGCTGGCATCATCGTCAAAAAAGCTATCAATAGCGCAGTCGCGCGGGCCTAGTTTGGGAGGAAGAAATGGGAAAAACACATTTAAATATGAAGGTTAATGGCAAGGAAGTTGACGTCTTAACTGAACCCCGCCACTTACTGATCCATGTTTTGCGGGAAGAGTTAAACATTACCGGTCCGCATGTTGGTTGCGAATCATCACACTGTGGGGCTTGCACAATTGATATGAATGGTATGTCAGTAAAGTCATGCAGCGTATTCGCCGCTCAGGCTGAAGGTGCTGAGATCACTACCATCGAAGGTATTGGCTCGCCTGATGGCTTGCATGTATTGCAGGAAATGTTCAAAGAGCATCACGGGTTGCAATGTGGCTATTGCACCCCTGGCATGATTACACGTGCTTACCGATTGTTGCAGGAAAACGATAACCCAACTGAAGAAGAAGTACGATTTGGTATGTCTGGCAATTTATGCCGGTGTACCGGATACCAGAATATCGTGAAAGCAATTATGGCAGCAGCAGACAAAATGAATGAAGTAAAGGAGGCTGCACAATGAATGAATCTACACCTATAAAAGAAGATCGTAAGGCCGCGTTGAGCGGTCTGGGAAC
>DEBO01000102.1:0-675 GCA_002348585.1 Alphaproteobacteria bacterium UBA2954
GTGACGTTGAAAATTTAAGGAGGCAAAAATGGCACTTTTCGATCAGGTAGATAAGAATGGCCTACTTGAATATTCAGTTGTTTTTAATGACCGTTCGCTCAATTCCATGTCGAAATCTTTTCAGGGTGTCATGCAGGATCTCTCTGTGGGGCTGAAGTCAGCTTATAACGCAGAAGCTTCGATACTAGTTCCAGGTGGCGGTACGTTTGGTATGGAAGCGATCGCACGCCAGTTCGGCACAGATGCCAAATGTCTTGTCATACGCAATGGATGGTTTTCGTTCCGCTGGTCTGAAATTTTTGAAAAAGGGCGGATCGCCTCTGATACCAAGGTTTTGTATGCTGGGCAGCAACAGGCAGAGGGCGGTGCAAACACGCGCCAGCCCTTTGCGCCTTCTCCCTTGGCAAATATTCAGCAGCAGATTGCCGACTACGCACCCGATTTGGTCTGTGCTCCGCACGTTGAAACCTCTGCAGGGATGGTACTGCCTGATGACTATATTGCCGGCATTGCCATGGCTGCTCATCAGGCTGGAGCTATTTTTGTGCTGGACTGTGTAGCTTCCGGCGCGCTGTATATAGATATGGCAGGCCTTGGCGTTGATGTGCTTCTGACGGCGCCCCAGAAAGGCTGGACAGCTAGCCCTTGTGCTGGAGTGATTATGCTGGGGGCAGG
>DEBO01000102.1:1009-11444 GCA_002348585.1 Alphaproteobacteria bacterium UBA2954
GGTCTTGACCGTATTGAAAAGACCACCAGCACTTCATATGCTGCAGATTTGAAAAGATGGCTGTCGATCATGCAGGCTTACGAAAAAGGGGGGCATGCATATCATGCTACCATGCCAACCGACGGGCTGCGGCTGTTTCGTGATGCGGTTCATGAAACAAGGGATATTGGCTTTGACTTGGTCAAACAGGCGCAGATTGATTTGGGGATCAGAATGCGCGCTCTGACTGAATCTTATGGCTTTGTTTCTGTTGCAGCAGAAGGCTTTAAAGCCCCGTCTGTGATTGTGAATTTCACAGATGATCCGGATATGAAATCAGGTAAGAAGTTTATTGAAGCTGGCTTGCAAATTGCGGCAGGTGTGCCGTTGGAAATTGGCGAGTCCGCTGATTACATGTCATTCCGTATTGGATTATTTGGATTGGATAAGTTGATGAATATTGGCCGAACGGTTGACAGCTTTGATACGGCCCTGAAACAGATCACAGCCAAATAGCCATAGCCATCATCACCTTAATTAGTCTGAGCGTTCAGCCATGCTTTTGGTGGCGCAGAGAGGGCAGGTCCAAGTGCGACGGGTGGGATTATCCTCCTCACGCATGGTGGGGACAGTCCAGTAATAGCCACATTGCCCACAGCTCATATGCCAGATAATTTCTTTTGATACGCTGATTACAGGTGGAGTAACTGGCGGTTTATCTGTCATTGGGATATGCTCTCGTCTGTCTTTGTGGGGTAGGCGGTTTTTGCCTCACTGATACTGCCATCTTTCTCAAGCCTTCGTGAAAAACAGCTTCGCGTGCCTTCATGACAGGCGGTTCCGGATTGGTCCACCAGCACTAATATCGTATCCGCATCACAATCATAGCGTAGCTCAATCAGCTTCTGGATATGGCCGGATGTATCGCCTTTGCGCCAGAATGTACCCCGCGAACGTGACCAGTAACAGACTCGTCCTGTGGCTATCGTTTCAGTCAGGCTGTCCTTGTTCATCCAAGCCATCATCAAAATTTCACCCGTGTCAAATTGCTGGGCGATGGCGGGGATTAGCCCTTCTTGTGTGAACTGCAATGTTTCAAGCAATGGAATGGTGTTATTCATGTGAGGACCTCTGTTTCTATATTAGCGTTAGCTTGCCATCCTCTTGGTTTGACTTTTGATAACAGGTAGCTAAGAGAGGGTAAAATTGTTTCAATAGTTTATTTGCGCGCTTCGGCTTTTCAAGACAATCCTGATGGGTCTGATGCGAATAAAAGTGGCACATAAATATAGCGGAAAGCATGGTTCAGTGAAATGTACTATTCAACGTATGCTTTTAAAAATGAGTTCTGATAGTACACCTTCGTTAAACTAAAATAGAGCAAGTGTACATATTTTCTAAGATAAAAAATGTTGCCACGCTTCCAAAACGCCCTTTGGTGAAAGATGATAGTCATCAATATGCCAAACAGAATTGGACCAACCATCACCGCGATTAGTCATTTTATGGACATCCAAAAATTTCAATCTCCTTTTATCTAGAGTCATTTTGAGATGGTCATTAAACTCAGTCGTTAGCTTAATCAGTGTTTCTATTTCAACGTTATTATAGTTTATGCTTTGCAAATTGGGGCATGGCACCCCTTGGAATATTAAATCGTGGTTATATTCAGAATTTAATCTGAGTACGTACTGTAAATAGTTCTCTATTGTTGTCGCGGCTATTTCTCGTATATCTCTATTTTTGTTTTTTTTCAGATGTTTCAGGATGCCATCATTTAATCTGCAATCTATTTCTCCTATTGTTAACAACACTGTACTTTTTTGCGGTAAAGACGAGAAAATCATCTCGAACTTTTTTTTATATTCATTCTCAAAAGAGTTTCCTAAGTCCCATTGTTTTACTCCTTTTATCAAGAGGGCTTTGCACAAATACCTTGAGCCTGAAAGTTTAAATGTTAAAGCGTGATTTGCTAGGCTGTGGCTCTCACCTATAACGAAAATGTTGTCATTCGTATTGTCGTCGTTAACTTGTGTATTATTGCATTCGTGCCAATTAATTAGCCTAGATAAATAATCTTGATAAATCTGCTCACTTTTAAAACGAGGTGACGTTTTATTAAGTATTCCAGAGGATTTACAAATCAATTCTTTGCTTTCGCTGAAATTACTCTCTGTGTATCGGTGGATTGCTAAATTGATTGTTGCTCTTAACCCATTATCATTGGGGTCGATTTGCCTGACTTGATTTAGAATTTTTATCTCGTCTTTTTTGGAATTTTTATAATCTAGGGTAATAGCTAGATTCCAAAGACTTTCAGCATAATTTGAATTTAGCAATAATGCTTTTTTGAAACTTGTTTCTGCTTTCTCTAATTTTCCCTGCTTATGAGAGGTTATCCCCAAATTGTTGTAAGCTTTGCTATTGTTTGGATCGAGGGATATGGCCTTTTGGTAGTTTTTTTCTGCTTCGCCGAGCATGCCAAGTTCGTAAAAAACTACACCTAAATTAAAATGGACATCTGAAGATTTAGGGTCTAACTTGCTTGCATGCAAAAGCGTATCTTTTGCCTCATCTAATCTGGATAAATCCTTCAATGTGGCCCCAAGGTTGCTGTAGGGCGCAGCGTATTCTGGTTGAATTTTTACAGCAGTTTTAAAATTTTCTTCTGCTTCTTTGAGTCTACCTGTTTTGCGGAATAAGCTTCCTAAATTGTTATAAGCCTCAGCAAATTTTGGATTTAAGGCTATAGCCTTTTTGTAGCTTTTTTCAGCCTTATCTAGTCTCAAAGTGGTTTTGAATATCATTCCTAAATTGTTATAAACATTTGCGTCTTGATCATAAATGGATATCGCTTTTCTATAGCTTTTCTCAGCGTCATTTAGCCTCCCCAATTTGTGTAGAGTAAGGCCTAAATAAAAATGTGCTTGGTGGTCTAAGGGTGAGAGAGCAACAACCTTTGTGTTGACTTTCACTGCTTCAGAGTTCTTTCCCATTTCAAATAATGTTGAGCCAAGAATTTTCCAAGAAAAAACATTACATGGAAATTTGATTACTAATGCTCTTGAGAGTTTTTCTGCGTCTTCAAATCTTTTTGCTTGAAAATATTTTAATAATTGTTCTGTGAACTTCGGTGGTGGTTCCAATATTTGGGTATTTTTTGTGAGTTGCATGGAAATGTTTTTTGATTTTGGATGAAGATCTTCCTTGCTTAAACCATGTTTTTCTGCGGCTTCTAAAGCTGCCTCTAATTTTTCCGTTGCATTGAGATTTTTGAGAATGATTATGTAATTGAGCCAAAATTGTCTGGATTTTGGATTAGCGTCGAGCGCCATTTTGAAAAAGTGCAAAGCCTCTTTCAGTTTATTATCTGAACTTGCTAATAACCCCATATTATGGTTTGCATCGGGGTTCATTGGCTGAGTTTCTAAAAGAGTAAGGTATATATTCTTGGCCTCTTGAGCGTTTCCATCTTCATGCGCTGTGGTGGCCTTTGATAACATTTGCTGTATTGTGGAACTCATGGAAATACCATCTAGATTAGAAATGCATGATAACTTTGGCTTTTGATTTTAGTTGTTCAATATCGATGTCTTCGGTTGCTTTGACAGACTGGCATGGGTGAGTTCAATTCTATTTAAAAATTAATCAATACGAATTTAACAGGTTGGTTCTCATCCCATGTGACAATTTGTTGATTCTGTTTGGGAGGAGTTATATGCCAATCTAATCATCCGCAGGTCTATATTTTTATGAACTACAAAAAAATTTCTGAATTACTGAAGCCTGTATTTGTCAACAGGCTCCAAGTTTGACAAAAATCTCTAGCAAAATTTTAAGGCAGATTTTATTCTTCCTAGATTATAAAGCATTTTGACTTGAGATATTTGTGTGGTCGCTTTAAAGGATGCAAAATTTATGCCGCTGGCGATGCGTAAAAAGGTTTTTATAACAGCTGCGCTGACTGGTTCAGGAAACACACAGTGTAAAAGCTCAAATGTTCCGCGTAGCCCTCAGCAGATTGCAGAGGCGGCGATTGCAGCAGCAAAGGCAGGAGCGGCTATTGTGCACTGCCATGTGCGCGATCCGAAAACCGGCGAGCCAGCCCGTGGATTGACCCTTTATCGGGAGGTTACAGAGCTCATCCGCGCAGCTGATGTGGATCTTGTGCTGAACCTGACCGCTGGGATGGGTGGGGATCTGGTCACTGGCCCGCCTGATGCGCCGTTGCCGCTGAAAAAGGCGGAAACAGATATGGCTTCAGCAATAGACAGGGTGGCCCATATCGCGGCCTGCCGGCCAGAAATTTGCACTCTTGATTGCGGTACCATGAACTTTGCCGAAGCAGATTATGTAATGACCAATACGCCGGGTATGTTGCGCGAAATGGCGGGGTTGATGCGTGATATCGGCGTTCGGCCTGAAATTGAAGCGTTTGATACTGGTCATCTGTGGCTTGCTAAACAATTGGCATTAGAGGGGCTTATTGGTGATCCGGTTATGGTTCAGTTGTGTATGGGCATTCCCTGGGGTGCACCAGATGACCTAAACACATTTATGGCGATGGTCAATAATGTGCCGGACAGCTGGGTATTTTCTGCCTTTTCTATTGGACGTCACCAGATGCCTTATGTGGCGGCAGCGGTTCTGTCAGGTGGTAACGTCCGGGTAGGACTGGAAGATAATCTGTATCTAGAGCGCGGCGTTCTGGCAACAAATGATCAGCTTGTCGCTAAGGCTGCCAGAATCATTGACTCCATGGGAGTGGGTTTGATGACCCCTGGAGAGGTTCGGGCCGAATTACAACTTGAAAAGCGTATGCCTGCATGACCAACAGAAAAGAACAGATAACAGACAGAACACGGATAGCTGCTATCATTGGAGGCGGTGTTATTGGTGGTGGCTGGGCTGCCCGTTTCCTTCTCAATGGATGGAAAGTGCAAATATTTGACTCTGACTCGGATGCCGCCCCTAAAATTGTAGATGTTCTCGAAAATGCCCGAGCCAGCCTTCCCCTCCTGGCCGATACGGCCTTACCAGAAGAGGGCCAGCTTTTCTTTTGTGAAACACTGGAACAGGCGGCTTCAGGTGCCCACTGGATACAGGAATCAGTTCCTGAAAGGCTGCTAGTAAAAAAAAGGGTCTTTGCTGCGCTTCAGAATGCTGCAGACCATAATGCCATTATTGCCTCATCTACATCTGGCTTTACTCCAACCCAACTGCGCGAGGGGGCCGCCAATCCGGATCAGATCATTGTTGCTCATCCCTATAACCCCGTATATCTGCTGCCCGTGGTTGAGCTCGTCGGCGGAGCATATAACTCTTACATTCAAAGGGCAGCAACCTTGCTGCCTGCACTTGGAATGAAGCCAGTTATTATTAGAGCTGAAATTGATGCCCATATCGGCGATCGCCTGCTGGAAGCAGTCTGGCGCGAAGCGTTATGGTTGGTAAGGGACGGCATCGCGACCATACAAGATATTGACCAGATTATCACTCACGGTTTTGGTTTGCGCTGGGCTCAGATGGGACTGTTTGAAACCTATCGTATGGCAGGGGGTGAAGCTGGGATGCGTCATTTTTTGGCGCAGTTTGGCCCTGCCCTGGCCTGGCCCTGGACAAAGCTCATGGATGTGCCTGATCTGGATGACGCACTGATAGACAAAATAGTCAGCCAGTCAGATGAGCAGTCTGGTCATCTGTCTATCCAACAGCTGGAACGGATCCGTGATCGTAATCTAGTTGGGTTTCTGCAGGTGCTAAAAAACCATCACTGGGCTGCCGGACAGGCCTTAAAGGACTGGGATAATCAACGCCCTTACAAGGCAGGTAATGTCGCCTCTCAAGCACCCTTTTGTAAGCATATAGCCAGGGTACTGCCTTCCTGGATTGACTATAACGGACATATGACAGAATTCCGTTACCTGCAGGTTATGAGTGAGGCGTCTGATATATTGCTAGCAACGGTGGGGCTGGATGAGGCCTATGTCGAGACTGGCTATAGCGTTTACACGGTTGAGACCCATATCCGGCATCTGGCTGAAGCCACACTGGGTGAGCAGATTGCCGTTTCAACGCAAATTATAAGCGCAGATGAAAAACGTGTCCACCTTTGGCATGCCTGTGTTACGGATAAGGGTAAGAAAGTCGCGACAGGTGAGCAGATGTGGCTCCATGTCGATATGAAGGCAGGCTGCACAACTCCCTTTAAACCACCGCTGAAAGAAAATATTGCCTCCCTTGCTGCCGCCCATGCCCATCTGCCTCTGCCGGTTGGGGCTGGCCGTTCTATTGGGGGAAGGTAGAGGGGAATCTACCAATGCCTCTGTGCAGCAAACTGGCAGATGATCGCTGGCGGGCGATCAGGATATATATCCCGTCGCTGGCCGAAAAACTGATGTCTCAACGTAAATTTTTCGGGAAGGGCAGAGGCCAGCTCTCCCTCACACAACAGAAAATCAGGGTTTGACGGCCGGCTAAAGATTTCATTGCCCTTGCCGAAGGTCTCATAGAGCAGCAGTCCGCCTGTACGTACTAGAGCGAAGATCTGTCCCAGCACCGGGCGGTGTAGATAGTTTGTGACTAGCACAAGGTCAAATAGCCTATCATCCAACGCTTCTTCAAGCACGAGACCTTTTCGTTCCAGATCAAGACAGACAGCCGTTATTTCTTTGCACCCTTCAAGGCCGGCGGTCAGCTTTTCCAAAATCTGGCGGTTTGAATCCACGGCGGTTATCTTGAAGCTTGCTTCATACCCTCTTTTGCAAACGGCGGTAATATGCCTGCCTTTCCCACAAGCCAGATCAACCAGCTCAACAGGTTCTTTGGACACATTCTCTTGCCGAGCCGCCAACCAGCTGTCAATTTGTTCTAGAATAAAGGGTGAGGGAGGGGTGGGATCAGTCATTTCTTGCTGCTGTGATTTGCAGGGAGAAACATTTGCTGGCCGTTCAGCGTGAAGGCTGCTATTTGTTGCTGGCCTTCAATAGAGCTTAGCCAATCTGCAAACCGGTTTGCCCCGCCCTGATTTACAAACGGGCAATGGGAAGGGTTGACCGTCAGTACCGAATAGCGATTTAAAAGGCTGTCGCTGGTATCTTCATAAAGCAGCCTGTGGTGAGACTTATTGCCAAAGGCCAGCCAGGTGCTAATATCACTCAGCAGATAGGCGTCGAGTTGGACAGCCAGATTAATGCTGGCCCCCATGCCCTGCCCGGCTTCCAGATACCAGCTACCTGGAGCGGAGGAGACATTAATACCTGCCTCTGACCATAAACGACGTTCCCGCGTGTGAGTGCCGCTGTCATCTCCTCTGGACAAGAAACGTGATCGTGATTTAGCAATTGCTCTCAACGCTGCAGAAACCGTTGCGGCATCTTTGATATTCGCCGGGTCATCTGCCGGGCCAAGCAGCACAAAGCGGTTCTGCATCACCTCAAGATGCCGCGCCCCAAAGCCTTTTTTCATGAAGGCTTTTTCATCCTCAGGGGAATGGACTAGAACCAGATCCCCATCACAATTGGCTGCATTGCGCAGGGCCTGGCCTGTGCCAACAGCCACCACCCGTACCTCAATACCAGATTTTTTTGTAAATGCAGGTAGTAGCACATCATAAAGACCTGAATTCAGAGTTGAGGTTGTCGATTGCAATAAGAGATGCCGCTTATCCGCAGCAACAGGCATAACCGCTATCAGGCCCCAAACAGACGCAGCCACTATAACGGTTTTTATCAGATGAAACAAAGCCTTGCTTAGACACAGCAGTTTCATGGCACTATTTTCTCTGATAAATGTTGAAAATCAAATTGTCCTGTCCACGCTCAACTGGGCGTGGCCTAATGATTGTAATACTACAAAACGACAGGGTATTGTCGCAAGGATGATTATGCAGCTTTCAAAGAGGTAAATAACATGGCGGCTTCGCTATCAAATGTTAAACCGAAATTGTCTGTCCCGCTGCAGCTCTGAACTTAGCAGTTGTTGCTTACTTTATTCTTACAAGCACGGGAATGGATATAGCCTCTGTGAATTCTGGAGCGTCAGTGCAGCTTTGAAAGACTTTTCATGGTTTCGCCTAACAACTGCTGTTATTTTGCTGATAACAACTCTGTTTGGACAGGCTAAAGCTGAACACGGTCCCCATACCTTTACAGCTATTGAAGGCTCTTCAGTCAGGGTTCTAACAAACTGGCCAGGTTATGAACTGCCTGGATTTAGGGCTTCTCCGGGAACAGCTCCTGAAGGTACCGGCTTTGCCTTTGCTGCAGGTAACAGTTTAGGGTTGGGAATCAGTTTTAGTTGTGGTGTTGTTTCTGCTAAAGTTAGTAAAAATACAGGTTTTAACCCTGTTGAAGATTTTATCCAAACAGACGCAGCTGATAATCCCGGGGCGTCAGGTGGTTTACTTGTAAATGCGGTTGGGCAGGGCCTTGGCTTGATTGATGTAATTTTCACAAAATCAGAAGACAGTGATGCCGGGGTGAATTTTGCTGTGTCCGCAAAGCTGATAAAACGGAGCCTGTTGGAATGGGCAGATCAAGGGGATGTTTTTACCCACTGAAATAGTTGCCTGTTAGTGACTTGCAACTGAACGAAAAGGTCATTTACCCTTATGTACTTTGTTCGAGGCTAGAGTGCAAAAAAGAAACCATCTTTATGGATGACATTCTGAAATTCACACCGTCCGGAACGAATGCTCCGACGCAAAAACAGCGGCCTTCAACGCTGGTTGACCCGTTTGGCCGGGCCGTTGATTATATTCGCATTTCGGTCACTGACAGATGTGACTTCAGATGTGTGTATTGTATGGCAGAGGAAATGACCTTTCTGCCGAAAAAAGATCTGTTGACATTAGAAGAGTTGGAACAAGTCTGCCGGACGTTTATGTCGATGGGCACCCGAAGAATCAGGCTGACAGGAGGTGAACCTCTTGTCCGCCGCAATATTATTCAATTGATTCGTAATCTGGGTGCGGAGGTGAAATCAGGCCAACTGGATGAGCTGACCATTACCACTAACGGTAGCCAGTTGACCAAAATGGCAGATGATTTAGCACAAGCTGGTGTCCGCCGACTGAATGTGTCGATTGATACGTTGGATGCAAATAAATTTAAACTAATAACCCGCTGGGGCGATCTTGATAAAGTGCTTGACGGAATGAAAGCTGCCCGTGATTCCGGTCTTTCGATAAAGCTAAATGCTGTGGCCTTAAAGGGCGTTAATGAAGATGAACTGGTCGATATGGTCGCCTGGGCAGGCGATCAGGGCTATGATATGACCATTATTGAAGTGATGCCTATGGGGGATATTGGCAATGAAACCCGTGTTGAACAGTATTTGCCTGTTTCTGTGGTCCGCTCGCGACTAGCCAAGCGTTTTACACTGACTGATTCGGATTATGTTAGCGCTGGACCTGCTCGTTATGTAAATGTAGCTGAAACAGGCCGCAGGCTGGGGTTTATAACACCGCTGACCCATAATTTCTGCGAAAGTTGTAATCGTGTGCGCCTGACCTGTACAGGCCAGCTTTATATGTGTCTGGGGCAGGATGATAATGCTAATCTGGCCCGCGCTCTGCGTGAGGATGGTGAGGAGGGCCTGCGCTCAGCAATCATTTCTGCGATTGCGCGTAAGCCAAAGGGCCATGATTTTGTCATCAACAGACGTGAGGCACAGGCCGTCGGCCGACATATGAATGTAACTGGTGGGTAAAAGGCCGCCTAGGTTTCAGCTAAGATGACAGACACGATAACAGATGCGATGAAAGGAGCTCCTGTCCCTTTATTTGGCCTGGCTGGCTGGTCAGGCTCAGGTAAAACAACATTGGCGGAACAGCTGATCACAGAATGGACGGCGCAGGGTCTTGATGTAGCGACTATTAAACACGCACATCACGAATTTGAAGGCGATACCCCGGGCAAAGATAGCTGGCGGCATCGCGAGGCCGGAGCGCGCCAGGTTCTTGTTTCTTCAGCGATAAGATCCGCGCATTTTGTTGAACATAAAACTAGAGAACCTGAACTGGCACAAATGCTAAATAGGCTTTTGCCTTGTGATCTGGTGTTGATAGAAGGCTTCAAGCGCGAAGCTGTGCCGAAAATGGAAATTTTTCGTGCTGAAGTGGGCAAGTCGCACCTTTATACAGAAGATAACCAGATTATCGCTGTTGCTAGTGACAGTGCAGTACCAGACTGTCCTCTACCAGTTCTGGATTTAAATGACATACCGACAATTGCCGATTTTGTGCTTCAGGTAGTTGGCCTAAGCAGCAGGTAGGGAGCGCCATGCCACATCCCTCTACAACTCCGCTGGAAATTGCCCGCGAACTGCTTTTGTCCGCGGCGACAGGCTGGGCTCCTCAACAAGAAATCTGCGGAGTATCGGATGCGCTTGGCCGAGTGCTAGCGACAGAACAGATAAGCTCTGTCGATCTGCCCCAGACAGATAACGTGGCTGT
>DEBO01000111.1 GCA_002348585.1 Alphaproteobacteria bacterium UBA2954
TATTAGGGCTTTTATTGGATGATATTGCCCTAACGGGCAGTTTTTTTATGTTATTTTTTGGATTGATTGTAAGGTTTCAGGCGGTTGGCTATGGGGCAATTACATCTGGGTTGAAGCGGATGCCGCCTCATATGATGGAATCAAGTCGTATTTTGGGACATGGTTTTTGGGATACTGTACAAAGGGTCATTATGCCTTTGCTTCAAAAGTCAATTATTGCTGGAGGTTTGCTGGTCTTTGTTGATGTAATGAAGGAATTACCCATGACACTTCTTTTGCGGCCTTTTTCATTTGAGACCTACGCAACCTTTACCTATCAATATGCAAAAGATGAGATGATAGAGGCAGCTGCTGCGCCAGCCCTAATGATCGTGTGTGCAGGCCTAATCCCTGTCTTAATTGCCAACCGGGCTTTGAAAACCTAGACTACAGGAATAGAGTAGACAGGGTGAGGTAGCGAACAATGTCATGGTAGAAAAAGACGATCCGAAAGGCATGCGAAAAGGACTTACACTTTATGGGGATGACGAGTTTGCTCTATTCTTACGTAAATCATTCATCAAAGGGGCTGGATATGGCGATGACGCGCTTGATCGAACCGTTATTGGCATTGCGGACACAGGGAGTGATTTTAACCCTTGTCATGGTAATTCTGAAGACTTAATTGAGCAGATTCGTGCCGGTGTTTTGTCTGCAGGAGGATTGCCGATGGCGTTTCCGACGATCAGTCTGCATGAGAGTTTTGCTTATCCAACTTCCATGTATCTGCGCAATCTGATGGCGATGGATACAGAAGAAATGCTAAAATCCCTTCCTGTTGATGCGGTGGTCCTGGTCGGGGGGTGTGATAAAACTGTACCTGCCCAGGTGATGGGCGCGCTGAGCGCCAATATACCCTTTGTCCAGCTGGTAACTGGGCCAATGAGCACAGGCAGTTTTCGTGGCGAACGGGTGGGAGCCTGTACAGACTGCCGGCGTCTTTGGGGTGATTTCAGAGCGGGCAGACTGACTGAGGATGAAATTTCTGAAGCTAATGATGCGCTTGTGCCGACAGTTGGCACATGCGGGGTGATGGGAACGGCTAGCACGATGGCCCTGCTGGTTGAAGCGTTAGGGCTTGCCCCTCTGGGTAGTGCTACTGCGCCGGCCGTTTCAGCAGACAGGCGGCGCATTGCAGAGCAGGCCGGCCATCTGGCCATTGATATTGCAAAGCGTCATTGTCATCCTGCAGATATTCTGACGCTGGCCTCATTCGAAAATGCCTTGCGTGTTTTGCTGGCGGTAGGTGGTTCAACGAATGCAATTATTCACCTGACGGCTATGGCTGGACGACTGGGCATAAAACTCTCGTTGGACAGGCTTGATGAGTTATCCAAACAGACGCCTGTCATTGTTGATCTGAAGCCCTCAGGAACAGGCTATATGGAAGATTTACATGCTGCAGGAGGCAGTGTTCGCATTTTATCGGCATTGTCTGGTTCTCTGGATTTGCAGGCTATGACTGTAACTGGACAGACATTAGGACAAGAATTGACCAATATCGATATCCCTAACTGGCCACAGGATATCATAAGATCGTCAAAGAAACCGATCTATAAAGAAGGAGGGCTTGCTGTTCTGTATGGCAACCTTGCCCCGCAGGGTGCTATCATTAAGCAAGCGGCTGCGAGTCAGCATCTATTGTCGTACACCGGTCGGGCTGTAGTATTTGCGAATATGTCGGATTTGGCGGCCCGAATTGATTCCCCTGACCTTGACGTATCACAGGATGACATTCTAGTGTTGCGGCAAATTGGCCCAAAAGGTGCTCCAGGTATGCCAGAGGCTGGTCTGATCCCCATTCCAAAGAAATTGGCAAAGCAGGGGGTGAAGGATATGGTCCGTATTTCAGATGGCAGAATGAGCGGCACTGCTGCAGGTACAATTATTCTTCATGTTGCACCTGAATCAGCTGTTGGCGGCCCATTATCACTGGTGCGCACAGGAGATCAGATTCAGCTCGATGTTGCTACACGTCAGTTGAATATGCTGGTTTCAGATCAGGAATTGGAACGGCGCAGAGCAGAACAGCCCGCCGCTTCATCAGTTAAACTGCGCGGTTATGAAAAACTGTTTTATGAACACGTTTTACAGGCACCAGACGGGGTTGATTTTGATTTTCTTCAGGCCCAAAAAGATATTCATTGAGGAGGATTTATCGTTGATTTGCCTAACTAACAGATATTAGACTGTAAGTTGCAAATTGTGAAGATGTGCATGCAAGAGAGAGTTTTTAAATGTTTAATCGACAATCTATCGAGCAGACTGTTGCGGTTTTAAAGCAGAAATTTGGCGATCGTCTCTCGCAAAATGACTCTGTCCGCAGCCAACACAGTCACACCACATCACGTATTCCTCAGCAATTACCAGATGCAGTAATTTTCGCGCAATCTGCAGAGGAAGTGGCGGAGATCATCTCCGTTTGTCACGAACACAAATGCCCGGTCATTGCCTTTGGCGTAGGGTCATCTCTTGAAGGTCATGTAAATGCACCTTATGGTGGAATATGCATAGATATGAATGGGATGGATAAGATACTTAAGGTAAATCAAGAAGATATGGATGTGGTCATTCAGCCAGGAGTAACGCGTGAGGCCTTAAATGAATATCTCCGGGATACCGGTCTATTTTTTCCTATTGATCCTGGAGCAAATGCCTCATTAGGGGGTATGGCTGCAACCCGCGCTTCCGGGACAAACGCTGTGCGTTATGGTACAATGAAGGATAACATTCTGGCACTTCAGGCTGTATTGCCTGACGGGCGTTTGATCCGGACCGGGGGACGCGCCCGCAAATCATCTGCTGGATATGATTTAACGAGGTTGATGATCGGCTCTGAAGGCACTTTGGGTGTGATAACTGAAATCACCCTGAAATTGCAGGGCATCCCGGAAATGATTGCTGGGGGTATCTGTTCATTTCCCTCAATCAAGGCAGCCTGTCAGGCTGTTATCCAAACCATTCAATTTGGCATTCCTGTTGCCCGTATTGAATTGCTCGATGAATTGCAGATAAAAGCCAGTAACGCTTATTCAGGCTTGTCTCTTCCAATAACGCCTTTATTGTTGCTTGAGTTTCACGGCTCAGAAA
>DEBO01000071.1:0-2017 GCA_002348585.1 Alphaproteobacteria bacterium UBA2954
AAGTTCATTTCATGACTGAAAAATCATCACTTCTTGTGCCGCTTGAACAGATTATGTCAAAACATGACGGCTCTTTGGATAAGTGCATGACAGCCCAACCAGATATTCAGAATGTTTTGATTTATTGGCCTATAACCGTTGATGTTAAAGGCAGAGGCAAACAAAACTTTTTAGTAGGTGTTGCTGTTTGCTTTACAGAATTTCTGGCTGAAGAAGCAAAAGACCAATTTCAGCAGCTGGCAGCTGCCGATGCCAATCTAATTTTTGCTTATGTCCCAGCTTGGCAATATGGGCAAGCTGATTTTGGTATATTCATAGAACAGACAAGCTTTGGTGACATACTTACCAACTCTCTGGTTGCAGAAATCGTCGAAAAATCAGCTATTGAACAGACGCTAATTCGCCGCAGCAATTTATCATAATCTTGCCAGAATTTGATCTAGCAGTTTGACTGGCAATAGGCGTTTTAGCAGCCACGCTATTTTTGTTAGCAGTGTGATCCTGTATCGTAAATTTGGTTTTGAAGACTCACATGCCTCTACAACAGCGGCGCTAACTGCGGCCGGTGTCAGCTCAAATAAATTAGGTGGTCCATTGTCTGAGGCGGTCAATCGGGGGATAACAATTTGCTGATAAATTCGCTTTAAGTTCGAGTTTTGCCAATCAACCCAACGTTCAAAATGTGGCTGGCTATTTTTTCTGATACGGGTGCGGATGGGTCCAGGTTCAATAAGGATAACATGTATGCCGCTGCCTTTTAATTCTAGACGCAATGTATCAGACAAACCTTCTAAAGCGAATTTGGTGGAATTATACGCACCGCGAAAGCGCAATGCCGCGAACCCTAAAACAGAGGAGTTTTGAATAATACGGCCTTCTTTTTGTTCGCGCATGACCTTTACAGCAAGTCGGGTAAGATGATGCCAGCCAAAAAAATTAGCCTCAAAGATTTGGCGAAGCGCATCTGTTGGCAGGTCTTCAACAGCGCCAGGGATTGCATAAGCACCATTATTAAACAGTACATCAATGCGACCACCTGAATGATTGAGGGCAGAAGCAAATGCCTTGTCAATTGAGTCTCTATTCTGATAATCGAGCACAAAACTTATCAGACCCATTTTTCGAAGATTTTTACAATCTTGCTCTTTGCGGCACGTGGCTATAACCAACCAGCCTTTAGCTTTCATTGTTAAAGCGGCGTCAAGGCCAATGCCGCTTGAGCATCCTGTAATTAGAATTACTTTCTGTTCTGGCCTATCTAATTTTAGAGTTGAGGTAGTCATGTTCAGGTGTTGCGGGTCTCTATATCTGGCCAGTGTTTGTGAAAGCGCGCTTTGTTTGCGGAGCTTAAACGTGCCCTTACGATATGTTGACCTTCTACATTGTAATGTGATTCAAGGATGCTAGCATGCTGGTGCAGCCAGGCACTGGCTGCAGCTTGTTCAGGGTTGATAATTATCCGACAGTCTGCATCACGCTGGGAAAAATACTGGTCAATTTGGTTGAGTAAATCGTCGACACCAGACCCAGATAAGGCAGAACATGTCATTGTTTGACCGTTTACGCCACTTTGAATGAAAGGTATGTTGACAGCCTCATCTGCAATATCAGCTTTATTTAAGATATGCAAAAGATGACCATCTCTAGAATGCTCATCAACACCAATATCATCAAGAACAGCGGATACATCATAGGCCTCCTCTGAACAAAGATCTGAAGACATATCATGCACATGTAAAATCAAGTCTGCCTGAACAACCTCTTCAAGTGTTGATTTAAATGCTTCAACAAGCTCAGTGGGTAAGGCGCTTATAAAGCCAACTGTGTCAGCCAGAACAATCTGGCGGCCAGAGGGTAACACCATCCCCCTCATCGTTGGATCAAGGGTCGCAAATAGCATATCCTTTGATAGCACATTTGCGCCGGTAAGCCTGTTGAATAGAGTAGATTTACCTGCATTTGTGTAGCCGACAAGGGCGACAGTTGGGGTTTCAGACCTGCCTCTGTTACGGCGTTG
>DEBO01000071.1:2366-2514 GCA_002348585.1 Alphaproteobacteria bacterium UBA2954
GTCCGTTCCACATCACTAAGTTCTTTTTTAATTTGTTTGACCTGGTCTGTCAGCATACGCCTGTCAAGTTCAATCTGGCGTTCTCCTGGCCCTCCAAGAAAGCCACCCCCGCCTCGTTGACGTTCAAGATGCGTCCAAGACCTTACTA
>DEBO01000019.1 GCA_002348585.1 Alphaproteobacteria bacterium UBA2954
TAGGCGGTCTTGTCGTGCGTATCGGATCACGTTTGTTTGATACGTCTGTAAAAACAAAACTTAACCGGCTTGAAGCCGCAATGAAGGGTGTAGCGTGATGGATGTTCGTGCCGCTGAAATTTCAGCGATCCTGAAAGACCAGATTTCTAATTTTGGCAGTGAAGCTGAAGTGTCCGAGGTTGGCCGTGTACTGTCTGTTGGTGACGGGATCGCACGTGTGTATGGTCTAGATCAGGTCCAGGCTGGTGAACTGGTCGAGTTTGATGGCGGCGTAAAGGGAATGGCGCTGAACCTTGAAACAGATAATGTTGGTATCGTTATTTTTGGCGATGACCGCGGCATTAAGGAAGGGGATACGGTCCGCCGAACCTCTTCTATCGTTGATACACCGGTTGGTAAAGGCTTGCTTGGACGTGTGGTTGATGCGCTCGGCAACCCAATTGATGGTAAGGGTCCGATTAAAGATGCAATACGTACACGTGTTGAAGTAAAGGCCCCTGGCATTATGCCTCGCCAGTCCGTGCATGAGCCAATGCAGACAGGCTTGAAGGCGATTGACAGCCTGATCCCCATCGGCCGCGGTCAGCGTGAATTGATTATTGGTGATCGTCAGACAGGCAAGACAGCCATTGCTGTTGATACCTTTATTAATCAGAAAGCGGTAAATGAAGCCGCTGGCGGCAAAGATGGTGACAAGCTGTTCTGTATTTATGTCGCTGTTGGACAGAAGCGGTCAACTGTAGCCCAGATTGTGCGGTCGCTCGAAGAGAATGGTGCCATGGATTATTCGATTGTGGTTGCGGCAACCGCATCTGATCCTGCGCCTATGCAGTTCCTGGCCCCTTATACAGCCGCCGCAATGGGCGAATATTTCCGTGATAATGGTATGCATGCGCTGGTTGTGTTTGATGATTTGTCAAAGCAGGCCGTGGCCTACCGCCAGATGAGCCTGTTGCTGCGTCGTCCACCAGGTCGTGAAGCCTACCCAGGTGATGTGTTTTACCTACATTCACGTCTTCTGGAACGAGCAGCGAAAATGAATGCCGATAACGGGTCCGGTTCTTTGACAGCCCTTCCTGTAATCGAAACACAGGGCGGTGATGTGTCAGCCTTCATTCCAACCAATGTAATTTCCATTACAGATGGCCAGATTTTCCTTGAAACAGACCTGTTCTACAAAGGGATACGACCAGCGGTGAATGTGGGTCTGTCTGTATCACGTGTAGGTTCAGCCGCACAAATTAAGGCGATGAAGCAGGTTGCTGGCACCATTAAACTAGAACTAGCCCAGTATCGTGAAATGGCTGCCTTTGCACAGTTTGCATCTGACATGGATGCCTCAACTCGTCAACTTTTGGATCGCGGTGCACGGTTAACTGAGTTGTTGAAACAGCCGCAATATTCCCCGATGTTAATTGAGGAACAGGTTGCTGTAATATTCGCTGGTGTTAAAGGGTATTTGGATGGCGTCGCGCTGGCAGATATAGGCCGCTTTGAAACAGGCCTTCTAGACCAACTGCGGGGGTCCGGGAAGAAAATTTTGGCATCTATTCGTGATGAAAAGTCAATTTCAGACAAGACCGAAAAGGAACTGCACGAACTGATTGATTCATTCACTAAGAGCTTTGCCTGAGATGATGGAGAGTGGACCGTGCCATCTGATCAGTTTACTTTATGCGAGGACCATGAGAGATGCCTAATTTGAAGGATTTGAAAACAAGGATTAACTCTGTGACCTCAACGCAAAAAATCACTTCTGCGATGAAAATGGTTGCAGCTGCTAAATTGCGTCGCGCACAAGAAGCTGCCGAATCTGGCCGTCCATACGCTAACCGGATGAGGACTGTAATATCATCTCTCGCGGCAAATGCTGATAAAAGCTCAGCATCGGAATTGCTTGTTGGCCGCACGTATGTAAAAACACATCTTTTGGTAATTATATCAGCCGATAAGGGCTTGTGTGGCGGTTTTAACGGGTCTGTTGCTCGTCTGGCGAAGCATGAAATGAACCGACTGGAATCTGAGGGCAAATCTGTGCAGATCTATTTTGTTGGCCGTAAGGCAGCAGATGCGCTGGGCAGTGCGATTGCTGACCGCACATTCTCCCGGATTGAAGGAGTGCAGGGAACTAATCTTGGCTTTGAGAGTGCAAGTAAGATTGCTTCTAAAATCATTGATGGCTTTGAAGAGGGTCAGTTTGATGCGGTCTCTTTGATATTTAACCGATTTGTTAATGCGATCACTCAGGAAGTGACCCATACTTCTCTTATTCCGGTCCAGATCGATGCGCCTGAAAACGAGGCTAGTGAGTCCGCAATTTTTTATGATTATGAGCCTGAAGAGACAGAAATCTTAAGCTCACTTCTGCCGCGTAATATGTCTACGCAGATTTTTAGTGCTCTTCTTGAATCCTCCGCTGCTGAGCTGGCAGCCCGGATGACGGCGATGGATAATGCAACGCGTAACGCGGGTGACATGATTGATCGCTTAACACTTGTTTATAACCGAACCCGTCAGGCGAACATCACCAAAGAGCTGATTGAAATCATCTCTGGTGCTGAAGCGTTATAACGGATATTTTGAAAAGGCAAACGCTGGAGTTGCAAGCTATGGCAAAAAATGCAGTTGGAAAAGTAAGTCAGGTCATTGGCGCGGTTGTCGATGTTGAATTCGATGGTGCCATCCCTGACATCTTGAACGCTTTGGAAGTGGATAATAAAGGCCAGCGTCTGGTTCTGGAAGTGGCTCAGCATTTAGGTGAGAATACGGTCAGAACGATCGCTATGGATGCTACAGAAGGCCTAGTGCGTGGCACAGAAGCTGAGGACACGGGTGCGCC
>DEBO01000086.1:0-1056 GCA_002348585.1 Alphaproteobacteria bacterium UBA2954
GCGCGCCAGAGATAGCCATCGCGATCATGATAATCTTTGCCGGATTATGGCCTGCATATATTGTTGCCTGCTCGCTGTGGCCTGTTGCCCTGATAATATAGCCCAGCTTAGTCCGCCAGATTAGATACCAGACCCCAAAACAGGCCAGTAGCGCAATCACAAACGATAGATTTAAAGGTGAGCGCGATACTGAAAATCCAGCCATCTGCAGCACTTCATAAACGAGGGGCAGATTAATGCCGTCTGCAAAGCTTCTTGTTTCCGGTGACATCTGGCCAGGGGCCATCAACATGCCTGCCAGAAGCCAGACCATGATAGATGAGGCAATGAAGTTAAACATAATCGTCGTGATCACAATATGACTGCCACGTCTGGCCTGAAGCCAGCCTGGGATCAGCCCCCAGACAGCCCCAAAGGCTGCCGCAGTGGGAACAGCCAGCATCACGACCAGCAGGGGCGGCAATACTGAATCCAGAAACAACACAGCGAGACCCACACCTAACCCGCCAATCATCGCCTGCCCCTCACCACCGATATTAAACAGCATTGCATGAAATGCGACAGCCACAGCAAGGCCTGTAAAGATAAAATTGGTGGTGTAAAACAGCGTGTAGCCCAGCGCACCGTCATATATAAAGGCGCCCTTGATCATGACCCCCATTGCCACAAATGGATTCTCGCCGATGATAGCAATGATGACACCTGCTACGGTCAGGGCCGCCATGAGGTTCAGCACGGGCAGCAAACCAATATCAATCCAGCGGGGAAGCGATGACGCGTTCATAAACTATCTGGCTTTCTGTTGACGAGGCGGCGCGGCGGTTACACCGGCCATCATCAGACCAATTTCTTGAATATCTGTATCTGCCTTGCGGACAATACCCATACTCTTCCCTTCATTTATCACCATGACCCGATCTGAAAGGCTCAGGATTTCATCCAGCTCAACAGATACCAAAATCACAGCACAGCCCTTATCACGCATCGCCAATAGCTGTTTATGGATAAACTCAATCGCGCCGATATCCACACCTCTGGTCGGCTGGCCAACAAGCA
>DEBO01000086.1:1425-4760 GCA_002348585.1 Alphaproteobacteria bacterium UBA2954
CAGTACAATCTTTTGCTGATTGCCTCCCGAAAACAGATTGCTCTTTAGGCTGGGTTCTGCAGGCCTAACATCATAAGAAGTCATCAGGGACTTACAATGTGCCGCCATTACAGCTGGCGACAAAATAGGTGACCCTCCTCCCATCAAATCAGCATATTCATATCCCAGCATAGCTGACTCAGCTGCTGTAAAAGGCAGAATCAAACCCATAGCATGTCTATCTTCAGGCACATGGGCCAATCCAAGACGTTTGACTTCTAAGGGAGATGCCGGCTGTTCGGCAGTAATTTTCCTGTCACCAATCTGAACCGTTCCGGACGTTAGCTTCCGGATCCCTGCCAGCACCTCAAGTAATTCAGACTGTCCATTTCCAGAAACCCCAGCAATGCCCAGTATTTCACCCTGATGGACTGAAAAACTAATATCAGACAGGCAGGTGACGCCAGATGATTCAGTTACCGTCAGATGATCTGCATTTAACATAGCCTGCCCAGCCTGCGCTGCTTGATACCCGACATCCAGCAATACTGGCCGGCCAACCATCATTTGCGCAATTTCCTGGGGGTTTGTTTGCGCTGTCTGCAGATGATCAACCATCTCGCCTGACCGCATGACAGACACAAAATCCGTCACTGCCATGATTTCCTTCAGCTTATGCGTGATCAGCAAAATCGTCACCCCTTGCGCTTTAAGGGTGCGCAGAATTTTAAAAAGCTGCTCTGTTTCCTGAGGTGTCAGCACACCTGTTGGCTCATCAAGAATTAATATCCGTGCCCCACGATACAAGGCTTTCAGAATTTCAACGCGTTGCTGTAGGCCAACAGGCAAGTCCTGCACAGCTGCCTGAAGGTCTACTCTTAACCCATAACGCTCAGTTATGCCCTTCAAAGAAGCTTCTGCCTTCCGCGCACCAGCTTTCAGATCAGAACCACCTTCATGCCCCAGCATAATATTCTCTAATACTGTGAAATTCGGCACCAGCATGAAATGCTGATGCACCATCCCGATCCCCGCTGCGATCGCATCAGCTGAACTGCGCAGCCTGACTAGCTCACCAGATATGGCTACAGTGCCAGAATCAGCGCTGTAGAACCCATACAAGATAGACACAAGCGTTGATTTGCCTGCGCCATTCTCGCCAACAATGCCGTGAATGGTCCCCGGCATAACAGACAGGCAAACATCCTTATTCGCCTGCACAGAACCAAAGGTTTTATTTATATTATCCAGATAAATAGCAAGAGGCGATGAATCATCGCCTCTTGCTTCTGAAATTGCTTTGTCAGCCATCCTATGACTTCCAACTAGTCAAATCAGCCTGACTTAATATGGACAGTTTGAATCGCTCATAAAATCATGAACAACAACTTTACCTGACAGAATATCGCTTCGAGCTTTTTCTACGGCTGATTTGATACTGGCTGTGACCAGGGATGCGTTATTTTCGTCGAGTGCCCAATCGACGCCACCTTCAGCAACACCAAGAACTTTGACACCTGAAGAAAAAGAACCGCTCATCGCGTCTTTAAAGGTCTCGTAAGCTGCCACATCCACTCGCTTGAGCATGGAAGTCAAAACTGAGCCTGGGGCCATGCCATTCTGATTTGAATCAACACCAATTGCCAGCTTTCCAGCATCAGCAGCAGCCTGAATAACGCCAACGCCAGTTCCACCAGCAGCATGGTAAACAACATCTGCGCCCCGATCAATTTGGCTTCTTGTCAACTCCGCACCCTTAGCAGGGTCATTCCATGCTGATGGCGTAGTCCCAGTCATATTCTGATACACTGCTGCAGACCCGCTCACAGATTTTACACCGCCAACATAACCACAGGCAAATTTGCGGATGAGCGGAATATCCATGCCACCAACAAACCCTACTTTATTAGTCTTACTAGCCAAAGCTGCAGCAACGCCAACTAGATAGCTGCCTTCATGTTCTTTAAACACATATTGGCGCAGATTCGGTGCATCTAGCCACCCCACATCAATGATGGAGAACTGCTTATCCGGATAATCAGCTGAAACCTTTGCGATTGCATCAGCTTGAGCAAAGCCGACGCCTAAGACAATGGTTGCCCCACGCTCGGCCATGCGGCGCATTGCCTGTTCTCGCTGGGTTTCGTTGGTGACTTCGAATTCCATCACCTCAACACCTGTTTCCTTGGTGAATTTCTCTACCCCGTTCCACACGCCCTCATTGAAGGATTTGTCGAACTTACCACCCATGTCATAAATAACAGCCGGTTTAAAATCCGCAGCTGCTGCTGTCGATGTCGTCATTAATTGTGGACCTGTAAACATCGCGTACAACGCCACAACGCCAGCAACAACTGCTGTAGTCAAAATTCTCATATCTGGTTCTCCCTTTATGATTTCAGCCCAATTTCTTTGAGCCGCTCTTGCAAAAACGCTTCTGCTGTAAAATCGTGCCTCAGCTTCACATCCGGATGTGGATGCAAAAACATAGGCATAGAATAACGTGATAGATTCAATTTATCATCAGGATTAATTACCCGATGTTTAGTTGATGGGAAATAGCCGCAAGTTGCAAGTGACAACATATCACCGTTATTAATTGTAATCATTCCCGGATCACATGGCACATCATGCCACTGGCCCTGTTTATCACGAGCCTGCAAACCAGGCTGTGACCCGGCAAGCAGCAATGTAATCAAATTAATATCCTCATGCGCGGCAGCGCGAATCGCAGCTGTATCCTCTTCCGCACTGACAGGCGGATAGTGCAGAATCCGCAGCAGACTCTGCTGGCTGGCTTGCATCATCTCTTGCAGAGGCATACTCAACGTGGCGCTGATTTCATCTGGCATCTGCTGGTCAAGCCAGGACAGCAGCTCAACGCCAATGGCAGTTAGGTCAGCGTAAAGCTGCCGAGTAACTGCTTCCAGATCTTCAGGCACGCGCCCCCATGGATACACATGATAAAATTCTTTTAAGTCTTTTTTCTGAGCGTCTTTGGCATGTTCGGATTTAAATGGAAAATATCCATCCTGCTTTTCGTAATCACGCAGATAATCTGTTTTACTGTCACTAGCAAAAAATCCACCCCACAACGCATAAGCCTCATCAATGCGGTCTGGCTGGATCGGGTGATTGGCCAAAACAGCAAAACCGGTTTCTCGTAAGGATCGCGCAAGCCTCTCACCGGCATCAGAGGCCGTGTAATCAACTGTCTCAATTTTCATAGTTGCATTCTCCCTTTCTGACTGATGGGGCTATGACCCAGCATGACTGGCCGACCGAGCGTTTTTCATTTTGTCAGCTGTTGCACAAATGTCCAGAAAACAACGCTTTACTTTCTGCACATCGGCAGA
>DEBO01000078.1 GCA_002348585.1 Alphaproteobacteria bacterium UBA2954
GTGACCCCTACGATGTCAACGTAGTGCTCTCCCGCTGAGCTAACGCTCCATTCCGAAGTTAAATCTATGTAAGCCGCAAAAATTCACGGCTTGAGGTGCGGACAGAACTAGAAGAGTTTTCCCATCAAGTCAAGAAGAAGCAGTGAGCCGAAGTATCATAACAACCGTAAAGAATTATAATGATCACCGCATTGATTTTTGCCTGCCTGCTGAGAGAAGAAAGTTTTAGCGTGCTAAAAATAACCAGTTAAGCTAATCCCATGAACGAATTATCACATCTTATTCCCGCTCGCCATTCTATTGTGCAACAAGGTATTGACGAGCAGGCGGAGGCCAAAGTGGCTAAAATCCTGCCAGATAAATATATTGACCCATTTCGCCTTTATCCCAGCGCGCGGGTCGGCCCAGTCGTTTTGTCCGTTCCGCATGGAGGTTGGCAATATCCAAAAAGTCTGGTTACCACAGATAACCTCGAGCGCTGTATCAGTCTCGCAGATACCGGCACAGCAGAATTAGGGACCATGCTGGCTGGTGGCAACTTTCCAGTATTGATTGCCAGCTGTAGCCGGGCCGCGTGTGATTTAAACAGACCAAAGCAAGCCCTTGACAGGCTGTTATGTGCCGACGCTGATACTTTTGTTCCCATTGCCTTCAAGTCTTATGTAGCTGCCGGCTATGGAGTTATTCCTCGTCTGAGTGCAGATAAACTACCCTTGTATGAAAGGATTCTGGATAAAGTACAATGGCAAAAGATTTTAGATCTTTGGCATACCCCTTATCACCAGAAATTGACTGATTTGCTGCGCCTTGCCCACACGCATAATGAAAATGTTTTTCTGATTGATTTACATTCGATGCCAGATAATCCTGAGCGTCCTTCAAAAACGAAACTTTCTCCTTTAGCATCCAGACGTCTGCCTGATTTTGTTTTTGGGAACCTCCATGGAGCTACGTTGACACACAAAGCTGCCAGGCGCATTGACAGAGTTATGAGCCAGACGGAATTCAGCTGGCATTGGAATACGCCTTATGCCGGCGGTTATATAACTCGCCATTATGGTTTGGCCACAAAAGAGGATGGTCTCATTCCACCTATTGAAGTTTTGCAGATTGAGGTCAATCGCAGGCTTTACAAGTCACAGATAAATAATCAGCAGAATGCCAAGATTATGACCGTAAAGCACGTGATTGAAAAAATTGTGACCGCGCTGACTGACCAATGAACAGGTCATCTACTTAGATTACCGTTTTGGCGCATAAGGGTTTTCACTTCCTTTTCGCAAAAGCATCCGAACAGGAATCCCAAACAGGCTGAAATCAGCCCGTAGCCCGCGGATCAGATACCGCAAATAAGATTCTGGCAAATCGACGGGGCGGCTGGCAAAAAGTGCAAATGTGGGCGGGCGCGTGCGCACCTGTGTTATATAGCGAATGCGCAGGCGCCTCCCTTGTGACATTGGCGGTGGATGTGCCTCAAGCATAGGTTCAAGCCAGCGATTCAATCGGCCGGTTGAAATACGGGTATTCCACAAACGGTGTGTATCGTCTACGGTCTGCATGAGCCGATCAAGACCCCGGCCATACAGACCGGACACAGGGACAACTGGCACACCGCGAACCTGGGCAAGGGAGGTTTCAAGCCGGTCATTAATCTGCTGAATTGCAGCCCGCTTATCAACCACGTCATCCCACATATTTGCTGCAATCACTAGCGCCCGACCCTCATCTGTAATCTGACGTGCTATGACCATGTCCTGACGATGCGGTGGCTGACGCGCATCCAGCATCAAAATGCATACACGCGCAAATTGGATTGCCCGCTGTGCGTCACCCACCATCAGGCGTTCGACCTTGTCTGTCACACGAGCTTGACGGCGGATGCCTGCTGTATCGACAAGCTGATAATCCTGTTCACGCCAAACAAACGGCAGGGTGATTGCATCACGTGTTATCCCAGCTTCTGGGCCAGTCAGAAGGCGCTTTTCACCAATAAGTGCATTAACAAGGGTTGATTTGCCCATATTAGGCCGCCCGACAACAGCAATACGAATAGGTTTATATGCAGCGTCATCAAACCACATATCCGGTTCATCATCTGGATCAGCCACAGGGTTTTGCACATCTTCATCATCTAACGGATCGGGCTGATCCTCGCCAAACAACGCTGCTTCCAGCCCTATCTGACGAGCCTGATCCAGAAGGGCATCATACAAGTCAGACAGGCCATCGCCATGCGCCGCTGATACAGGTACAGCCGGACCGAGGCCCAACTGCCAAGCTTCTGCGAGTGTTTCAATCCCTGCCCTGCTCTCACATTTATTAGCAAGCAGAACCACGGATGCGCCACTTCGTCTGATGTGCTGTGCAAAATACAGATCATCAGGCAGAAGACCTGCCCGCCCATCGATAACCAGCAGGGTGATATCTGCTTGCTGCACTGCTGCTTCTGTCTGCAGCCGCATGCGATCTTCGAGTGTGCCTGCCTTTGCTTTTTCAAGTCCAGCGGTATCTATCAGGCGGAATCGCATCTCTGCTAACCGCCCCTCACCCTCGCGCCGGTCACGTGTCACACCTGGCTGACCGTCAACAATCGCATGGCGCGTGCCGGTCAGCCGGTTAAACAGCGTTGATTTGCCCACATTTGGGCGACCAACAATAGCAAAGGTTACAGTCATATCTATCGCCCAGATTTATCGCCCAAAACTATCTCCAGGCCACAAGACGTCCAGAACGGGTCAGAACAACCAATGTGTTCTGTGCAATAATCGGATCAACATTCACCCCCCCACTCAGCAACTGTTTATCAACCAGAACACCTGTATCCGCATTCAGACTGTATATCCGCCCGGATGATGAGAGAACATGAACCTGTCCTGAAGCTACAATTGGGCCAAAATAGCGGGTTACATCTGTTGCCGAAATAGCGGACAGCTCTGCACTCCCCGGTAAATCTGTATGCCAACGTACAGCACCATCCGACTTGCGCAGCGCTACCAAATGACTGCTGGTGGTAAGTACAAAAAGGCTTTCGCCTGCGACCCAAGGCATCTGTACGCTACTTATCGGCTGTTCCCAAAGTTGAATTCCAGTTAACGAGTCAAAGGCGCCCAGAATACCAGACTGGCTGACAACATAGACAGCATCGCCATCATGAACAGGATTAGCCAGAATATCACCCAGCTCTTCAAGTGGTGTGCGCGGTGCTAGTGTTGCCAGACTGTCTGCCCAGATCAGCTTCCCGTCAGACACTGCATTTGCAGAAACCTCACCGCCAATACCTGCTACGATAGCCGTACCCTTATGGACTGTTGGCGATCCTGACCCTAGCACAACTGTATCTGCAGGCAGACCAGTTATTTGCCAGACTAACGCGCCATCATTCAAACGGAAGGCCAATGTACTGCCATCAATATCTGTAACTATAACACCCTCATTTCCAATCAAGGTCGGGCCGCCGGCAAGAGGTTCTGAATTTTCCACAGACCATAAAATCTGATTTGTGTTGCTGTCTATGGCGGTCAGCATCTTGCGACCTGCATGAGCGATGAGAACCTTCTCATTCGCTGCCAGACCACCTGCTACACCTGGGAACAAGCCAGCCTGTGCATCATCAATCTGCTCGGCTGCCAAGACTTTACCTGTTTCAAGGTCGAAGACAGAAACTAACGCGTCCGCTCCCAGGGCAAATACCTTTCCATTGACGATAACGGGCTGTGCCAACATCACCACATCAGACTCTGTCTTTTTGATTCTGGCTTTCCAAAGCTTTTTTAAGGGAAAATCAAGAGACAAATGCCCGCCATCATGTGCTGAGGTGACACCGGGATGGCCAAATTCACTATTCACAACTGCGTTCCCAAGACCTGCTAGTTCAGCTGAGGCCTGCCCATCAATCATCAGTGAGCGTAGATCGGAAAGCACATCCTCACGATCACCAGACAGGCGCACTTCTTTGTCCGCGCAGCCGGCAAACGCAAACAGGCAGATCATCATACTTGCAAGCCGCGCAGCTGAGGCGAAGCGATGAGAGATAGAGGGAAACTTATGTAATTTCATCATAATTCACTTTGAAATAGTAGAACTGTATCAGAACCTCCAAGAAATTAGCCATCTTTCAGTCTTTGATTCAGCTATTATCCAAAACAGTTAGAATTTGCGAGGCACGTTGCCTAAGGCTTGCTGGAATATCAGTCAAAGCCACCAGCTCATTCAGCTTTTTAATTGCCGCTGCTTTGTTGCCGCGCCTGACATCAAGTGCTGCTGCCTGTTCCAGTGCTAGCCCCTTCAATGGTGAGACCGATGAGATCAGCGGGTCAAGACGAGTCTGCAAGTCTGACAACTGCGTTGATTCAGAGGCCTGCATAACAGATAAAAGCAAGGCAATATCGCGATAAATCTGCTGAATGTCATCACGTGCTACGATGCTGAGATAATGCTGTTCTGCTTCATCCGCCTGAGCATTTTTCGCCAGAGCAGCGGCAACTCGAAATTCTGCCAGCAGAAAATAACCGTCAGAAAGCTCCTCTTTGGCTGCCTCCAGCGTTGCTAACACATCATCAGATAAAATTGCGTTAAAGAACACGTCTGCAGAACGAGCATCACGCTTTTGTATATAATAGCTGTATCCCTGTGTCAGGCTAACCCCGGCAACAACCACGATCACAAAAGCAATGACATATTTGCCATAACGCTGCCATAGGGCAGTTATGCGGTCCTGTTTCAGCTCTTCATTAATTTCATCAAATATATCAGCCATTGATTTTATCCTAAGCAGAAAAGTTGTTATAAGCCGAACATGAAAACCAAAAATTGTTAGGCAAGCGGATTTTTCCCTGCTGCCTTTATACGTCTGTTCAGTGATTTTTTTCCAGCCCTTTTCTGCATGCTATGCAAAGGCATATTAGAGATGAGAACAAAAGCTGGAGATTTACAGCTGTGGCGTTCGGGTTTTTCTTGACCTTCATGACTGTCTGGTTCACCGTTTAACATGGAATAACGGTGCAAACAGAGCCGTGTTTAAGAGAACAGGTCCAGCCAACAGAGTTAAATGTCTTTTACAAATGCGAGCCGAAAACAAATAAAGGCCTTTTATTTCAGCCGTGCTGAACTCTCTATCATTTTGTCTGCCTATGCTACTCGCGTTTCCAATTGTGATTGGCGTGACTATGCGTTAGATCATATCGCAAATTGTGCGATCTTTTCAATATTCCGGCACACACATGAACAGCCCTTATTCACTATTGAAAAGCATCGCCAGAAAGGTAAAGACAATGCCCTATTCATGTTGCGTGACAGACAAAAGGTACTTTTCCGATCTACCAAATTACCTGAACTCATTAGCTATCTGCATAGGCTGCCGCGCCTGATTAAATAAGACTTTACTGTTTGCTGGCTCAAAGACGGCAGTCCATTTACTCAACAAGTTGCTGACTGGTTATTCCCCCTTCCTTTTTCTGGAAAAAGAAAGCCATATCTAAAAAGAGTCAATCTGCCTCTTGTTTTGTTTATTACTAATGGTTAAATTAGAACAAAACAAGAACATATTTATTACATTGAGAGATATGATTGTACGATGGGGGTATTCAAACAACAAAACTTAAGCGAATCAGAAACCCGCCAGCCAATGTGTCTGCATCATCTGCGGGAACAGAATTTGCGTGTTTTCTGCTGGTGCAACAGATGCAGCCATAATGCCGAGCTAGAAGTTGATCTGCTAATTGAGCGTTTGGGTGCATTATATCCGGTGCCTGAATTAGGCATACATCTGCGCTGCGGCCATTGCAACACACAGGATGTGAGCACCCGCCCGGCCTGGCCCAGCCATGGGGGACAAATTGCCCGGCATGGCTAACAACAGCCCATCACCCTGATTGCTGTAATCAGCTCATCATCCTGAGTGTTATCTGGACAGTTGCAGATGGAAAGGTTAGGGTCACACGAAGTCTGTTACGAATGTAAACGCACCTCAAACAAAAAAGCAATTGATATGACCCCAACTGAGATTGAAAAACTGCAACGCTTCCTGCGCCAGACTTTTGGCAATCACGGTATTTCCCTAGCAAGGCGTCCTGAAGCCGTCGATTCAGCTGAACTTCAGATTAACGGCGAGACATTTGGCGCTGTTTACAAAGATGAAGATGAGGGCGAGCTAAGCTACAACATCCAAATGACAGTGCTGTCAGAAGATCTAACGTGACCCCTCCTCTTTATTAAATTTGAATGATTAGAAGACCGGCAAACATTAACATCACGAATGCAGTTGCAAAATCAATCACCTGCCAAGCACGCGGGCTGGTCATATAATGACTGAACCCCCGCGCACCAAATCCCAATATACCGAAAAACGACAGACTGGCTGCAGATGCACCACACACAAAAGCCAGCTTATCGCTGCCCTCATATGAAACAGACAGGCTACCCAGCAGAATAACAGTATCCAGATAAACATGTGGATTGGCAAAGGTGAGCACCAACACAACAGACAAAGTCTGTGTCAATGAGGCCTGTGCCGGTTGGCACAGGTTTGCCCCGCTAAGATCAGTTTTTGCATTCATCCTCAACCCGTCACGAAGGCGAAGAATGCCATAAACTGCCAACCACAGGGCCGCCAACCCAAATAGCCATTGACTGTACAAATCGAAAATAGGGGCTAGTAATTGGCCCAACCCTAGTGCTCCAAGACATATCAAAGCCATATCAGCAATACTACAAAACAGAACCACAGCCCAAACATGCTGGTTTAACAGCCCCTGTCTAATGACAAAGCTGTTCTGGGCTCCAATTGCCAAAATCAAAGACAAGCTTAAAGCAAAGCCAGATAGAGCGGCTGAAAACATTTGGTTATCCGTTCAAAAAGCTTTTCTGTCCTCCTTTTCATGGCAGACAAGCCTAATTTTCGCAATTGCGTATCTTTCTGTTAGGCGCATAATAAACATGCTCTTCACCTTAAAACTGAAAAAGACGAATAAGGCATAACCACATGGCAAAGAAACGGGTCGCAATGGAGTTGGGAATGGGCACGTCCCTGCGCCGACAGGATTACACTAAGGCAGCTGTCAGAGCATTGCAGGATGCGCTCTGGCACAATTCGTTGACCATGGCAGATGCTTTTGGCTTCTCACGTGAAGATATGATTGTCGAAGTGGATATTGCTGTCCAACAACCAGCGCTGGTGGATATTGATGCGGTCAAGGCTGTTTTGCCCTATGGCCAGCCCCATATCCAGGTAGTTCATGGCGGCCTTGATATCGCCAAGCCAGCCAAGCCTGGTAAAAAGCCTCTTACCGATACAGGTAGAACTGTAATCGCACAAGCAGCTGTGAATGTATATTTTGATATTGAACCTGCAGATGGGGACACAAGATGAAGCGCCTGATACTGGAAATGGGAACAGGCAATGACCTGTATGGTGAGGATTATACAAAGGCCGCAAACAGAGCTGTTCAAGATGCCCTTCATCACAGCTCTCTTGTTTTGTTCAGGTCACTTGACCTCCCACATAAGAAGATGCAGGTGAATGTAACGATTGGTGTGCAGAAACCTGATAAGGTTGACACAGACGCTGTTGCTGCCACCCTGCCACGCGGTCAAGCAAAGGTAACTGTGGTAAAAGGCGGATTGAACGTTGTAGATAAGGATGTCAACACCGTTTCGGTGATTGCTACGGCAGCTGTAGAAGCCTGTTATGACATCAAGCCTGAAGACTGGCAGCTCAGCTGAGGAGAGTTTTATGGCGCGGCAGTTACTCAAACATATTGATATTCTGGCCACGATGGAAGATGTCCCAGATGGTGCAGGGACCATTTGCGGGCGTGAGCTCAAGGATGCTGCCATTATCATAGATGAAAATGTAATCCTCTCAGTTGGCCCCACATCTGAACTGGCAGATGACGCTGACAATTGTGATGAGGTTCATGATCTATCAGGCCATATAGTCCTACCTGGGCTAGTCAACACCCATCATCATCTGTTTCAGAATTTAACCCGGGTGGTTCCTGCTGCTCAGGATCACAGCCTATTTGGCTGGTTACAGACACTTTATCCAATTTGGCTTAATCTTCAGCCAGAAGATTTTTATGTGGCAGCAGCAACAGGGCTTGCAGAGCTGGTCTTGAGCGGATGCACTACATCATCTGACCATCAATATCTTTTTCCAAATGGCAGCCGGTT
>DEBO01000140.1 GCA_002348585.1 Alphaproteobacteria bacterium UBA2954
CTGGTTGGTGTCAACAGCATACAAATATGCGGTCCAGTTCACCGTCACCATTATTGCCCCAGCCGCAAGGCTGAGCGTGCGACGAGGATAGACAAAACCCTGCGCCAACGCTCCTCCCTGACCGGTTGCAAGCAAAATGACAAGCAGAAACACCGCTGCCCATAGGGCCCGATGTGCAATTATCTCAGCCATTGGAAATAGAACAAGATAGCTGAAATAAAGTGGCGCAATGCCCCAGATCAGATTCGAACTGACCGCGCCTAAATAGCCGCGCTGTCTATCTGAAAAACCTGCCTTCACGTCAGCACAACACGGAAATCATTAACATTTGTGCGGGTTGGGCCCGTAACAAGTGCATCACCAAGAGCGGTAAAAAAAGAATGGCTGTCATTATCAGCAAGCATCGCCCTTGCATCCAACCCTTGTGTAGCGGCGCGGGCAAGACTGTCCGGTGTCACTATCGCCCCAGCTACAGGTCCTGATGGCAACGGGCGCCCATCAATACCATCTGTATCTGCGGCCAGCGCATAAAAGCTGCTCTCAACCATCTTGTCAGCATCAGCAAGAGCAAGGCACAGCGCATGGGCAAATTCCGCATTACGCCCACCGTAGCCACTGCCGCTAACCTTCACTGTGGTCTCACCGCCAGAAATCAGGGCCTTGCCCGGTCCAGCCTTGCGAGCCTGTTCTGCCATCCATGCTGCCAACTCACTTGACATTCCTTCCAGCGCATCACCTAGCAGAACAGGCTGATAACCTGCCTGTTCTGCAACAGCAGCAGCAGCTTGCAGCGATTTACGGGGTGTTGCCACAAGATGCATCTCAGACCGCAATAACGCGGGATTATCTGGAAAAGGTGTCTCGCAAACCGGGCTGTTAAGCAAACTGTCTACAGCAGCAGGCAGTTCAATGCCATAATCAGTCAGCACGGCGCGGGCCTGTGCCGCACTAGAGGGGTCTGCCACTGTTGGGCCAGAGGCAATCACCGTCACATCATCACCTGGCACATCAGAGATGGAGAGAGCCAACGTGCGCGCAGGATAGGCCGCCACTGCCAGATGCCCCCCTTTAACGGCAGAGAGATGCTTGCGCACACAATTCATCTGATTAATCGGCGCCCCAGTGGACAGCAGATCAGATGTGATCTTTTGTTTCTGTTCTAGTGTAATTCCTTTACGCGGAAGACAGAACAGGCTGGAACCACCGCCAGAGATAAGCACAAGCATCAGGTCTGTTGTTGTTAAAGACCGCGCCTGGTCCAGGATGCGCCCCGCAGCCGCCAAGCCGCGGGCATCAGGAACTGGATGAGACGCTGTGGTAATGGTGATCACTTTGCAGTCTTCTTCATGACCGTCAGGGACAATAACCTCACTAGAGAAGTGCAACTGCATTGTAGGCGGCAGGTGATCTTCAACAACACGGGCCATGCCCGCCGATGCCTTGCCAAAGCCAGTGACAAATAGGCGGCCGGAGAGCTGATCTGGCAGTAATCTAGCCAAGGCGTCCGGGATAAATTTCTCTGGTTTGGCAGCTACAACAGCGGCATCAAACATCGCTGTCATCAGATTGCATTTTTCACAGGATGACATTAAAATTTGCCTTCAGACCAATTTTCCTTTCACATGTGCGTGCCAGATTAGGCCTGCGCTGCATATTAGGTCAAATAGAACTGCATCTTTAATAAGGTTAACAGGCAAGAACACTGTAAAATATGGACTTCTTCACGCCACTCATCCTCGCTGTGCAGATGCTGATCGGCTTTGATGCTGATTTATATGAAATTATCGGCTTATCTTTGCAGGTCAGTCTGGTGGCGGTTGGAGCAGCGCTTGTTTTGGGGCTGCCGTTGGGCGCACTGCTAGCTAGTTTTCAGTTTATCGGCCGAGGCCCGCTAATTGTCATCACAAACACGCTTTTAGGGCTGCCCCCGGTCGTAGTGGGGCTGCTGGTCTATCTGCTGATCTCGCGCGCCGGTCCGCTGGGGTTTTTAGATCTTTTATATTCGCCTGCGGCTATGATGATAGCCCAGTTCATTCTGGTTCTGCCCCTTTCCATTGCTCTGTCGCGGCAGGTTTTTGAAGGCTTACACCAGGACTATAACCTGTTATTCAAATCGCTGAATTTAAGCTGGAAGACCCGAGTCACCACCTTACTGGTTGACGGGCGGGCAGCGCTTGTGACCATCGCGCTAGTCTGTTTTGGGCGCGCAATTTCAGAGGTGGGTGCTGTAATCCTCGTAGGCGGCAATATTAAACATGTCACACGGGTAATGACCTCAGCTATTGCGCTTGAGACCGCACGTGGGGAGCTGGCTTTTGCTCTGGCCCTGGGCCTTGTACTGCTGTTTATCGCACTGGTGGTCAATATCATCAGCCAGCAGATCAGACAGTATTTCACACCGGAGGACCGTTATGGCTAAGCTTTGTAATGAACCTGTCTGTATGCAGGCTAGTTCTCTATGTGTGCAGCGCGGCGCAAAACTCTTATTAAAGGAAATCAGTGCTGCGATTCCGGCAGGCAAGGTCACCCTAATCCTTGGCCATAATGGAGCGGGCAAGACCCTGCTGATGCAAACCTTGCACGGGCTGGTTACACCGACATCAGGCCAGGTGACAGGCCCGGATATCGCCGTGCAAAAAATGGTATTTCAAACACCGGTCATGCTGAGGTGCACGGCCAGCAAACATTTTGATTTTCTATGTCCAGGTGCATCGCAAGAGGAGAAGCTGAGCTGGTTCAAACGGGCCAGCCTAGTTGGGCGGATGCAGGTCCCTGCCCGTTCACTGAGCGGCGGCGAGCAGCAGAAACTAGCCATCATCGGAGCGCTGGCCAGCCAGCCCGAGGTGCTGTTTCTGGATGAGCCAGCTGCAAACCTTGATTTTGAGGCCACCGCATTTGTTGAAGAAATGATCAGATGGTCTGCAAAAGAGGGCACAACTATTGTTATGGTCAGCCATAACCGGGCGCAAGCTGAGAGGCTGGCTGATCATATCCTTTTTATGGATAAAGGCCGGTTGATGGAACAGACCTCAGCCAAGCAGTTCTTCTGCGTCCCGCACTCAGAAGCAGGCAAGACCTATCTGAACTTTGTTTAAAGCTTACAAGCCGTTTGGTCAGCCCAGAACGGAAAAGCTAGAATCTTTATTCACCGGACGTTTGCGAGAATAAAAGCCAGCATCAATTTTCAGCCCTGTGTAAGGCAGGGTGAAGATCATCGGGGTTGTGTCATGATCTGTGCCATTTTCACAATAGGTTACCAGTGCTGCCATCAGCTTGCCGGCAATCGGCGCATTTTTATATTGGTTGCCGCTTGTCCCACAGGCCATATAGAATCCGTCCAGAGCAGATTTATCATAAATTGGAATCCAGTCTGTTGACGCATCATAGAGATCAACCACCCCGCGAAGTTGTGAGGTGATACCCAGTTCCGGCACACGCTGGGCATAGCGAAGGGCCTGGGTGGTCCATTGTTCTGAAAAATTGTCATCATAATCTGTATCACTGTCTACCCATCTATGATCATCACAAGGCGGATCTTCGCTGCCAATCAGAATATGATTGCCATGTTCAGGACGGCAATACAGCGCTATATCGCTGTCTGAGACAATCATGCCATTGGCCTCAAAATCAAAACCGGCAGGAGAGGGCAGATGCACAACTTCCTGACGCAGGGGGCGGGTTTCGATGGTCATGTCATCTGTTACGCCAGCCAGCCGGTTGATATGGGCAGAGCCTGGCCCCGCAATATTTATCACAATAGGGGCCTGAATCTCAGCACCATCAGCAAGCCTTACCCCTTTGACCGCCCCACTTTGTCGCAAGATTTCGATAACCTCTGCGCGCAGGCGGTGCCGCGCGCCGTGCCGGGCCGCCGCGGCCGCCAGATTTTGCGCAGACAACGCCGGGTCTGTGACATAACCGGCTTTCGGCCAGAAGATACCACCCTTAAGCCGGGACCCGTTCGGCTGACCGAAAGCGTCATGAACACGGGGGCGGGGCGGGGCATAAGAGGCCAGATTATAAACCGGCAAACGGGCCTGTATCTGTTCAGCATCCCAGTCTTCGATAGGGATCGACAAGGTCTGGCTGTGGCCAATATGTTTTTCTAGATAACCATTGGCCTCAGTCTTCATCACAAGACAACCGCATTCAACAAAACGCGCTAAAGCGTGACCAGAAGACAGGCCAAGATAATCCGCCCAGTCCCGCCAGTAATGATAGCCTTCGAAGGCAAATGCGGTGCCATCCCGAGTGGAATAATGCATCCGAATAATTGCACAAGACCCCGCGGTAGAGCCATGACCGATCTGGCTGTTGCGATCAACACACACAGTTTTATAGCCCTGTTTGGCCAGTTCAAACGAGGTGGCGGTGCCGATTACCCCTGTGCCGATAATAATGACATCTGCTGTATCCGTGGCCGGCCCGGTCATACGCGCATCGCCGCCCCGGCCGGATCATAAGGAGACAGCGCGATCACCTTAGCGATTTGCTCAACACCGACCACATGCACAGACAGCTTTGTACCTTCAGCACAGAGGTCCGTATTCACCATCGCCATGGCAAGAGACTGGCCGGTGGTATGACCATAACCGCCCGAGGTCACAAAGCCGACAAGGCGGCCGCCTGACCAGACCGGCTCATATCCTGAGGCATCAGCATCACTTGCCTGAACTGCCAGAGTAACCAGCTTTTTTTCAGGGCCGTTGCCGTCCCGTTCTGAACGGGCGGCAGCATGGCCAATAAAGTTATCCCGGTTCCAGTCCATGAACCTGTCCATGCCGGTCATGCCAGGGGTGTAGAGTTGGGTGAATTCGGCTGACCAGATGCCAAAGCTTTTTTCCAGCCGCAGAGACAACATCGCATTAAAGCCATATTCACGGATAGTGCAGCTATCCCCGGCAGCCAGCAGCAAGCGGCGCAACGCGATATGATCGCCCATCCGGCAGTTGATCTCATAGCCCAGCTCTCCGGCCACAGACAGACGGCCTATACGGGTGCGCAACAGACCGATATCAAACATCCCGCATCCCATAAAACCAAGTTGGCCGATATCGCCATCTGTCAGATGTTCAATGACCTGTTTTGATTT
>DEBO01000178.1 GCA_002348585.1 Alphaproteobacteria bacterium UBA2954
TCGTCAGCTGCAGCTTGATGACCTCTGCGTGCATCAAGTTTCACTTTCAGGCCAATGTGATTTCGCTAATTCACTGGCAGTGCTTCAAAATGCAGGCATCAAGAGAACCGCGCTATGGACGCCAATGATCAACTCTTGTGGTATTTCTGAGGCCAAACGGATATGGGATAGCGCTGGCATGACGGCTGAGTCTCTTTGTGTTGCATGCCTCTTCGAGGATGAAGCGTTTCTTCGTGAGCAGCTTGATCTTTCTGATATGTTTGGTGCCCGAACTCTTGTAATCATTACTGGTGGATTTGAAGCACTGAAGTCTGCAGGCCACAATGGTGATATTGATTATGCCCGTAGTTTATTAGTAGAACGGCTTGCTTTGGCAGCGGAGCTTGCTGACAGTTATAGGGTCAGACTGGCCTTTGAGCCTCTGCACCCAATGGTCTGTGGCTTTCGGTCAATTGTCTCAACTCTTCAAGAATCACTCGATATTCTTGATCAAATGGATGATTTTCATGATGTAGGCCTTGCTATCGACACCTATGCCCTTTGGTGGGAACATGATTTGCAGGAAAAGTTGAAACGTGCTGGTAACCGTATTCTGAATTACCATGTTTCCGATTGGCTTGCTGATACAAGGGATCTCCGTCTTGATCGTGGAATGCCAGGCGACGGCCAGATCGCGCTTTGTGACTGGCGCCATATGATTGAAGCAGCGGGCTATTTTGGCCCAGTTGAAGTCGAAATTTTCTCACGTGACCGTTGGTGGAAAACTCCAGCCGAAAAGATGATAGAGGAAATCATACAAAGGATGAACTCTGCCTTCTAAAAACATTACAAAAAAAGCTGAGTTAGCTATGTGTGAAATAATGAAGATTTTCATCAAATAAGTGTTTGCGTATCTGAAAAGGTATCATATCATTTTACTCTTAAAGTTAAATGTTTACCTTGAATGAAGCCGTTAAAATTTCAAAAAGGTATTCATTGGCTTCAAGTCGTAGTGGGGGAAATATTGCTTGAGATCAAAGGTGTGCATGCGGGATATGGCAATCTAAAAATCCTGCGTGGTATAGATATGAAAGTGCCAACCGGCGGTATTGTTACCCTCTTAGGGGGGAACGGCACTGGCAAGTCTACTCTTCTTAAAGCTATTTCAGGATTGATCCCTCTGATGGAAGGTGAGGTCAGTTTTGATGGCGTGAGTGTTTCGAAATTGAAGCCTCACGAGCGCATGCGCCTTGGCCTCGTTCAGGTAACACAAGCAAAAGAAGCCTATCCGGCCATGACAGTTGAGGAAAATCTTGTTCTTGGTGCTTACACACGTAAAGACCGTGAAGCCACAAAGGCTGATCTTCAAAAGGTTTATGATTTTTTCCCAGTGCTTCGCGAGCGACGAAAGCAGCTATCTGGTACGCTGTCCGGTGGTGAGGTACAAATGTTGGTAATTGGCCGTGGCTTAATGGCATCTCCAAAGATGCTTATGCTTGATGAGCCAAGTGCTGCGTTAGCTCCGAAAGTGGTTCTGGAGATTTTTGCTAATATTAACCGGATCGCGAAATCTGGTGTGACGATCTTGGTTGTTGAACAGAATGTCAGGATGGCGCTTATATTGGCTCAATATGGTTATATCATTCGCGATGGAGTGATTATGATGCAAGGTGATGCTAAAGAGCTTATTAGCGACCCAGCAGTTAAGGAATCTTTCCTTGGTGGTTCAGTCTCTGACACCACAAAAGCTCTCAGGAATTAGGCGACACATTATAGGGATTAGAAATAATGGGATTTGATTTTAACTCGTTGCTGGCTTTCATTGTTTTTGGTGTCACCATTGGCGTAGTTTATGGGATTGTGGCACTTGGGATTTCGCTTATTTATTCTGGATTAGATATCGTGCATTTTGCTCATGGTGAAATGTATATGTTTGGCGCCTTTTTTGGGCTTGTCCTCGCACACAATGTTGGTGTGCCCTACCCGGTTGCACTAATTGGCGCAATGATACTTACAGCTATACTCGGGATGGCAGTGGAAAGAGTGTTTTATCGAAGACTTACGCGTGCTGGTGGTGGTTATACCGTTGCTGGGATGGGGATGATCATCTGTGGATTTGGAATGTCTGTTGCGCTGGTTAATACTGCATATTTCTTTTTTGGTGCTGAAGCTGAGCCATTTCGCGCTAACCTTGATTATATTCCAAGGCTAAGTTTTCCAGGTGACGTGCAGGTTCCGGAAAGTTATGTGTTAACAGCGATTATCTCAGTTTTGCTAATGGCTGGTTTGCATTATTTTTTGCGGCACACAAAGATCGGTCTAGCTGTTCGTGCGGTTGCTCATAACAAGGACATAGCTTATCTGATGGGCATAAATGTGCCGTTGATGATTTCACTGATTTTTGGCCTTGCCTGCGGTCTTGCTGCTGCTGCCGGGGTGTTAATTGGCCCGATGCAATCAGTGCAGGTGGAAATGGGTTACTTAATGTTAATGAAGGCGTTTGCTGCTGCTGTTGTTGGCGGGTTTGGTTCGCTTCCTGGTGCGATACTTGGCGGCATCATGGTTGGCATTTTTGAAAATCTTGGCGCTGCTTATATTTCAGCGAGTCATAAAGACATTTACGCATTTTTGCTTTTAATCCTGGTTTTGATGTTTAGGCCGTCAGGCTTGTTTGGGGTTGAGGCAAAAGTAAAGGCATAGCGGGTAGTTTCGCTATGAATAGGGGTAAAGCCCAAAATTAAAAGGAGGAAAACATGAAGCTAATGAATAAAGTTTTCGCCGGTTTAGTAGCTACAGGTGTTGGTCTTGCTACCACCGCTGCTTTTGCTGGTGACATTCGTGTTGGGATCACAATGCGAATGGTGAGTGAAAATGGTCAAGCATATGGCCAAATGGTAATGGACGAGATCAAAGCGATCAATGATTCTGGAGGCATTAACGGAAATATGATAAAAGCCACGCTTATGAATGACGAATGTAAGTCTGATAAGGGTGTTGCAAACGCGAATAAGTTAATCTTCCAAGAAAACATTCATCTGCTTGTTGGTTCAACATGTTCATCTGTGTCTTTGCCAATTGTTGATGTGACAGCTAAGGCGGGTGTTCCGCAATTGATTCCACATTCTACAAATGGCAAGATTACCCAAAAGGGAAGTGAATGGGTTTTCCGAGTTCCGGTATCTGGTCGCTATTATGGTGGTGTTGCCGCTAAGTATGTTGGCGAAAACATTGGTAAAAAAATTGCCTATATATGTGCTGCAGACGCCGCTTCCGTGAATGACTGTGCTGCCATGCAAGGTCAGATGAAGAAGCAGTTTGGTTCTGAGCCAGCTTACGTTGCTGATGTGCAGGAGAAGGAA
>DEBO01000141.1:0-2516 GCA_002348585.1 Alphaproteobacteria bacterium UBA2954
TACCCATTTTTTTCATCATTCTGGCCATATCCTGATATTGCTTGACCAGTTTGTTCACATCCTGAACGGTAGTACCTGAACCTGCCGCTATCCGTTTGCGGCGAGAAGCATTCAAAAGACCAACTTGAACACGTTCACGTTTATTCATGGAAAGAATAATCGCTTCCTGACGCTTAATCATCTTGTCGTCAACACCCGCAGCTGCAATTTGTTTCTGCATTTTGCCCAGACCTGGCAACATGCCAATCAGACCGGTCAGGCCACCCATTTTCTGCAGCTGGCGTAACTGGGTTAAGAAGTCATTCATATCGAATTTGCCCGACGCCATGCGCTCAGCCATGCGCATGGCTTCTTCTTCTTCAATGGCTTCTGCTGCTTTTTCAACCAGCGCAACCACATCACCCATATCTAGAATTCGGCCCGCCATCCTAGCGGGATCAAACGCTTCAAGCGCGTCCAGCTTTTCACCAACACCCACAAACTTGATGGGGCAGCCTGTAACTTGTGTCATCGAAAGGGCCGCACCGCCTCTGGCGTCACCATCCAGCCGGGTCAGCACGATGCCGTTTATAGATATGGCCTCATGAAACGCCTCAGCTATACGCACTGCATCCTGACCGGTAAGGCTATCTGCTACCAACAAGGTTTCATGCGGCTTCACTGCTGCTTTAATCTCCCGCAACTCAGCCATAAGCGCTTCATCTATAGCCAGACGGCCTGCTGTATCCAAAATCAGAACATCATACCCCTGAAGCTGAGCAGATTTTAGCGCACGTTTTGCCAACTGAACCGTTGTTTCTGTATCTGATTCAGGCAGAACCCCTGCCTCTGCCTGTTCAGACAAGGCACGCAGCTGTTCACGCGCAGCAGGCCGTGTCAAATCAAGGCTGGCCAGCATCACCTTTTTGCGCTTTTTGGACTGCAAATGAAGGGCTAATTTACCGGCTGTGGTTGTCTTACCTGAACCTTGCAAACCTGCCATCAAAATAACAGCTGGTGGCGCAACATCGACAATTAGAGGCTTAGCTTCACCGCCTAACATGTCAACTAGACCATCATTGACGATCTTGATCACCTGCTGGTCAGGACGCACAGATTTCAGAACAGCCGCCCCAACAGCTTTTTCACGGATATTATCCATGAAAGTTTTCACAACAGGCAGCGCCACATCGGCGTCAAGCAAGGCCAGACGAACCTCACGCAAAGCTGCGTTCACATCAGCTTCGTTCAATGTGCCGCGTTTACCAAGGCTGGAAAAGACCGACTGCAGCTTATCTTTCAACGAATCAAACATAGACGCTTTCTTTTTCTGTTCACTCTTTCTGACATACTTGTTTCCCGAACAACAAAAATGGCGCCTGTGCTCGAAAACTTCAAGGACAGACGGAACCCGTTAGGGTCACAGGGGCAGGGGATGCCAAAGGTTGTCGCTTTCTAGATTATTTCTGTGCAATTTGTCAAGTTGAAACGGGTCTGTCTGCATTCACAGATAGCCAATAGCGGGATATCTGCTATTGTGATTAAAAGGGGAAGAAAGAGTATGTTTTTTGTGTTCAGTAAAATTTTAGCTTTTCTTCTTGCGCCTATGTTGCATAGTCTGTTCTGCCTACTGGCAAGCGGTCTGTTTTTGCTTATTCGGGCAAAATTGCTGGCCCGAATCTGCCTTATTCTGGCAGGGGCACTGCCTTTACTGTATAGTTGGACCTTTATTGGCGCACAGCTTGTCCGGCCGCTTGAAAACTATACTGACGTTCCAAATACACAGGTACTTAATAAAGCAACGGGCATCATTGTCCTTGGCGGTTACGGTGGAAATGGCGTGGTAAGCGAAAACCGTCATGAGCCGCAAATGAGCGGTGCAGCTGAGCGATTTTTTACTGCAATTGAATTAGCTAAACTTTATCCTGAAAAACCAATTTGGTTTTCTGGTTTTTCTAGCCAAATTAGTCCCCAGGGATGGTCTGAAGCGAAAATAACTGAACTTTTATTGCAAAACCTTAGACTTCCATTAAATCGTTTCTCATTTGAGGCCAAAAGCCGTAATACTGCCGAAAATGCGGCGTTCATGCTTCAAGAGCTGCGCCCATCAGCAGAACAGGACTGGGTAATTCTGACCTCCGCCAGCCATATGAAGCGAGCATTAGCCAGTTTTAAAGCTGCGGGCTGGTCAGGCTTGGTCCCCTATCCAGTGGATTTTCAAACCACATCGACATCCCATTGGGGTCAGTTTTCACCAAGCAAAGGCTTCTCGCTGGTCCAAACAGGCCTTCATGAACATGTCGGCTATGTTGCCTATTGGCTGAGCGGCCGAATCTGAATGAATGACTTATTTTTTCAGTGGTTTATGCCTGCTATATCTCAGGGTCAAGTCCAACTAATGCTGTCGCAAATTCCTTTGCGGCAAAGGCTTGCAAATCTTCCGCGCCCTCACCCACACCAATCAGATGAACTGGCAAGCCAAATTCACGTGCCAGCGCGACCACCACGCCACCCTTCGCACTGCCATCCAGCTTGGT
>DEBO01000141.1:2841-3749 GCA_002348585.1 Alphaproteobacteria bacterium UBA2954
GCCATCCAGCTTGGTGATGATGAGACCTGTCAGAGCCGCACAGACCTGAAAGGCTTTTACCTGTGCTAACGCATTTTGACCGACCGTTCCATCCAGTACAAGCAGGCTGGTATGCGGGGCATCAGGGATCAGCTTACGCATTACACGAATGATCTTTGCTAGCTCATCCATTAACTCCTGCCGGTTCTGCAGACGGCCAGCTGTATCAATGATCAGAATGTCTATATTATTTTTCTGAGCCTCTTCAATAGCGCGGTAAGCCAACGCGGCTGCATCGCTGCCACGCTCACTAGATATGACCGGCGTGTCTGTGCGCAGCCCCCACCCTGTCAACTGCTCAATCGCAGCCGCCCGGAAAGTATCAGCGGCGGCCAGCATTACAGATTTGCCTGATTTCTGAAAACGAGCCGCCAATTTGCCTGTCGTTGTGGTTTTGCCGGAGCCATTGACCCCAACCATCAGAAACACATGAGGCTGATGATCCTCTGAAATTGCTAATGGCTTTTCCACAGGGGTCAGAATTTCAGTCAGATGTTCAGCAAGTGCCTGTCTGAAGGCATCCGGTGTCACCTCACCCTGCCATTTATGCCCCTTCAAAGCGGCAACGATATCTGTAGCTGCAGACACGCCAATATCCGCCATGATAAGCGCATCCTCAAGTTCCTCCAAAGAGGCCGCATCAATCTTTTCCTTGCCAAACAGACGCGACAGGCTCGAAAGATTCTGAGTGACTTTTTCTGAGGATTTGCGCAGTCCAGAGGTCAGTTTCTTCAGCCAGCTCATATCTTTAACCTCTACATTCCTGTCAGCAGACAACAGATACAGTCTAACTGCACAGGGGGGTCACCTGCACAACACCATTAGCAGCAGACAATATATTCACAGCCAGCAAATCACCCGCTCTCAGT
>DEBO01000174.1:0-376 GCA_002348585.1 Alphaproteobacteria bacterium UBA2954
CAAGTCTGTCATTTTCACCACTGTAAATCACACCGGCTTGTCCTGGAGCGATTCCGAACTCAGCAGCTTCAAGAGCTATGCGCAAAGTGGCTTGACTATAACTATTTTGGCTCTGCTCTGGCTTAATGAGAAGGCGTGCTGGTGCTGCCGGAGCCGTATTACGCAGCTTAACCTTCACCGAAAGCCCATCTTTTGTATGCGCCGCTGCAATGTCTACCAGTTCAGGTGAAATCCAATTGACCTCCGTTAAATAAACATCAGAACAGGCAAGTGCGGATTGCGGGCCAACGATTACCTCGTGCTTATCAGCATTAATATCAACAACATAAAGTGGCGAATTATCCTCACTATCTGTCTTACGCCCGCCAATGCCAAG
>DEBO01000174.1:691-824 GCA_002348585.1 Alphaproteobacteria bacterium UBA2954
ACGCCCGCCAATGCCAAGACCGCGACGCTGCCCGATTGTATAATCAATTACACCCTTATGTTGACCAAGAACAGTGCCATCAAGATGACGAATAATACCGGGTTCTATCGCCCCCGGACGCAGTTTCCGGACC
>DEBO01000174.1:1181-4845 GCA_002348585.1 Alphaproteobacteria bacterium UBA2954
ACAAAACAAATATCCTGACTATCAGGCTTGTCACTAACAGCCAGATTAAATTTTTGAGCCAGCCGACGGGTTTCCGCCTTTGTCATGCCGCCAAGAGGAAATCTCAGATACTCAAGCTGTTCAGGCGTTGTTGCAAATAAGAAATAGGACTGGTCTTTGCTATCATCAACCGCACGTTGAAGGCTGAGTGTTGAGTCTATCATCTCGCGGCGGACATAATGTCCTGTTGCAAGACAATCTGCATTCAACTCACGGGCTGTTGCCAAAAGATCCCTAAATTTCACTGTTTGGTTGCATCGCACGCAGGGAATCGGCGTGTGACCTGCCAAATAACTGTCCACAAAATCATCTACTACCTGTTCACGAAATAAGCTTTCATAATCCAAGACGTAGTGAGGTATGCCTAAACCGCCAGCAACCATTCTTGCATCATGAATATCCGCGCCCGCACAGCACGCACCCTTTGCTTGAACCGCAACACCATGATCATAAAGTTGTAAGGTAATACCAATCACCTCAAAACCCTGCTCAACAAGCATTGCTGCAGTTACAGAACTGTCCACTCCGCCAGACATAGCAACTACAACACGGGTTTTTGCCGGTGCTTTTGCAAAACCCAGCGAATTCAGCTCTTCTTTAATAATATGAATCGGGCCTGGCATATCAGCCTTCTCTTTTACTTGAAAGCCTAAAATAGTTCTGTATTTAATAATCTTCAGGAACTTTTACTGTCAGGCCGTCCAAATTATCATCAATCGTGATCTGACATCCTAGACGCGATGTTGGAGTCAGTCCAAACGCTAATTCAAGCATATCCATTTCATCATCAGACGGCGGCCCAACACGGGCAAAATCCGCATCTGAAATATAAACATGACATGTTGCACATGATAAGCTGCCCCCACATGTCCCTTCAAGTCCCATATTGTTGTCACGACCAATTTCCATGAGAGTCGACCCCTTATCCACATTCAGCTCATGTTCGCTTCCATCTATTTTGATGAATTTCACTGTTGGCATAATCAATTGCTCTCTATAAGGACGTTCAATAGTGTCAATTTGCCTTGCGCTTATAAAGATCAATGATGGCCTGCGCAAGTCCGTAAAAATCCTGTCTGGTTGTTTTCCAGCCTCCAGAAATACGGATCACTTGTCCAGCTGCATCGTCTCGGCCCATAGCTTTTAACACATGGCTGGAGGTCACCTTCCCCGACGAACAAGCAGAACCAGAACTAACGGCAAAACCCGCTAAATCCAGAGCCATTACAGCTGTCTGCGCAGCGAGACCAGGTAAAAATAGGCATGAGGTATTCACCAGACGCGCCGCAGTAACACCCATAACTTCAACCTTTGGGCAATGCTGTATAATCATCTGCTCTGCCTGATCACGCCATAAGCGCATATGTTCAATTGTAGAAGGTCGTGCAAGCTGCGCCGCAGCGGCAAAACCGCAAATCCCACAAAGATTTTCTGTACCTGATCGCCTACCCCGCTCCTGCCCACCGCCAGCCAAAAGGGAATTTAAGGGTCTGCCTTCACGACACCATACAGCCCCTGTTCCTGTTGGTGCACCAATTTTATGACCAGAGACAGTTAGATAATCGATTGAGCTTTCTTCTGGGGTGATCTCAAATTTTCCAAAGGCCTGAACCATGTCCGTATGAAAAGCTACGTTATGTTGCTGACATAATACGCCAATATCCTCTAGAGGCTGAATGACCCCTGTTTCGTTATTCGCAGCCATTACAGTGACCAACACGCGTCCCCTTCCTTGATCTGATAAAGTTGACAATAGAGTTTCAAGATGGCGCAGGCTGACAACACCATTTTCATCCACATTAATCAGTTTTGCATTTGGACAGGCAGCCAAGACTGCTTCATGTTCAACTGAAGAAGCAAAAACAGTCTCAAATCCCGACAAAACCATATTATTAGATTCTGTGCCACCACTTGTGAAGGTAAGAGTTGAAGGTTCCACATTCAATGAATCTGCTATGGTCTTCCGTGCAGCTTCCATGAGGGCTCGAGCAGCTCGGCCAAACTGATGCACAGATGAAGGATTTGCGGGTTGGCGTAAAGCTTCCATCATCGCCTCTGCTGCTTCAGGACGAAGGGGTGCAGTCGCATTATAGTCCAGATATACAGGTCCAGCAGTTGACATCACCTAACTTCCTCTTATTCAGATGAAGAGGCTGGCTTATTAGTCTTTTTATCAGACGACGAAATAGGCGAAAGCGAAGCAGGCTTAACATCTTTTAGCAATTCGATTTGTGTCCTTAAAGTTTCTAGCTCTGCAAACAAAATCGACAACGTTCTTTCTTGACTATTTTCTGATGGCATATGGCTGACAGCGTAAGGCTCAAACTGACCATCTGCTGGCCGCTTATGGATTGGCTTTGCTGGAATACCAACGACTGTCTGCCCATCGCCCACGTCTTTAGTCACAACAGAATTTCCACCAACCCTCGCACGGGCACCAATTGTAACAGGTCCTAAGATCTGTGCGCCCGCGCCAACGATCACCTCATCTCGCAAGGTGGGATGACGTTTAATTGACCGTTGCGCCTTTGCATCAACAGCAGGCATCACACCACCGAGTGTGACACCGTGATAAAGTGTTATGTTCTTGCCTAAGATTGCTGTCTGTCCGATTACAATACCCATTCCATGATCAGCAAAAAACCCCTCACCAATTTCAGCTGCAGGATGAATTTCAATGCCGGTCAGCCAACGTGCTGTCTGCATGATAAACCGTGACAGTGTATGCAGGCCCATCCGCCACAGCGGATGGGCAAGGCGATGCGCCAGCATGACGTGAAAGCTAGGATACAGAAGAATCGCACTGATCCATCCGCCAGCGGCTGGATCGCGCTCAAGGATAGCAGACAAATCGGCTTTTAATTTTGACAACATCTGTTAATCCTGCTCGTTGTTATAAGCATCCTAGAGTTCTAATTGCCACGTCAGTTTAACTGCAAAAACCAATCAATTAAAGGAACAAACAGCTAGTCTAAAATATTGCAGCTTCTCAGAACAGACTTGGAATGACCTGTTTATTGAGATATAAGCCGTAATGCAGAATTCGCAAGGGAGTGAAAGCTGAATGCCTGAAGTCATCATAAATGGTCCAGCTGGCCGGCTGGAATGCCGCTACATGCCTGGGGCAACACCTGATTCACCAACAGCTCTTGTGCTCCACCCAGAGCCTGACAAAGGTGGAACCATGAATAACCGCGTCACATTTGCAACGTATAAATTATTTCAAGCTCGTGGCTTCGCTGTAATGCGATTCAATTTCCGCGGCGTAGGCAAATCACAAGGCAGCTATGAGCAAGGTGAGGGTGAATTATCAGATGCCGCGACTGCAATTGACTGGCTACAGGCCCAATTCCCTTCCTCAAATTTGTGCTGGATTTCAGGCTTCTCTTTTGGTTCCTGGATTGCTATGCAGCTGATGATGCGCCGCCCTGAAATTACAGGCTTCATCTGCTTGTCACCACCAGCCGCAACACATGATTTCACCTTTCTCGCTCCCTGCCCTGCTAGCGGCTTGATCATTCAAGGAGCAGAAAATGAAACTGTGCCCCCAAGCCGCGTACGGGCACTGGTTGATAAGATTTCCAAGCAAAAAGGTGTTACGATTGATATTGACACGATTAAGGGT
>DEBO01000015.1 GCA_002348585.1 Alphaproteobacteria bacterium UBA2954
GTCTGTCATGCCAAAATCAGTACAGCGATGCTCAACGAACATATCCCATTCTTCGAATGAGCCTTCATCAAGCAGAACATTCAGCCGTTCTCTCGCGGTCAGCTTGTGCTTTTCATGCTGACGATCAATCCGTTTTGCGCCCCCACCGGCACGGGCTTTTTCACGCTTTGCATCCAGTTCATCCAAAATCGGTTTCATCACCTGCCCCTTTTCTAAGCCAGAAGGCTGCTTCAGATTTCATAGCATATCCATGAATCTTTCGACATTCTTTAATTCGGACCTAATGGCCTTCTGGCGAACAGCGGCTTCTTCATCTTTGCCCCACAGACTGTTCTGATACAGCTCGTCCAAAAAAGCTATTTCAAACACATCATCTGCGCCTAACTGTTTTTCCTGAAACGCCAGCCCTAATACTACAGAACCAGACAGGGTGGCTACACGATACAAACAGCCAAATTGGGCATCAGCTAGAGGCTGCAGCCTGATCCTTATAATATCTTCTGTAGCGTCATCAGCAAAGACAGGCATCAGCCCGGCAGTTATCGGCAGCCGCAGAGCACATGCCTGCTCAGCCCAGTTCAGCCAAGGATTCCACATTTCTGTCTGCCGGGACGCCAGATCCAAGTCATTGCCACTGCGATAACGCAGAACATCATCATGGATACACCTCGCCAGTTCATCGGCCAGTTCCTGACGCTGAGGTGTAACCCTATCTGTGACTGTTACAGCCATTGAATAAAGAGGCATATCTTCTGGCTGAATTTCGTCTTCAACCGCCTTCCATTCAGCCTGAACGGCCTCAGCCAAAGCCTTGCTAGGCAACACAACAACCGCCTTTGCCGGACTACGCACAGGCCGGTCATCAAGGCAAATCTGATACCCTGATTCGCTGGTCTTGACAGTTACGTCTTTATAAAACCGCTTCATTTTCTTGTATCCTGCCGCCTTAACTGAACTGGCGAGCGATAACAGCCGGAAGTTCAGCAAAGGTGCTCAGGATATGAACCGCCCCCATGTCAGCCAGCCGCTCCGGGCTGTGATAGCCCCAGGACACTCCTATAAAAGCAATGCCGGCATTTGCCGAACAGCCTGCATCAATTTCTGTATCCCCAACCAAAATCGTTTCTAACTTATCAACACCAGTTTCCTGCATGGCCAACAACGCCATATCCGGGGCTGGTTTAGCCGCGCAGTCATCAGCTGAAATTGTCACATCAACCTGTAGATCCAGCCCATGACGGGTAATCAGGCTATCTAGGCCAGTGCGGCTTTTGTTTGTGATTATACCCGTAAGATAGCCCTTGGACTGCAGTGTGCGCAAAATATCTTCCGCACCGTCAAACAGGGGATCAAGCGGCGGCCGACCACTCAGATATTCATTGCGCGCAATATCACGATAGGTCTCTGCCAGCTGGCTGGCCTTTTCAGGGTCGCCATCGGCATAAGCCAGCGCTGCATGCGAGACACCATGACCGATATTGCCGCGGATAAAGCTGTCTTCGGGAACAGGCAGATCACATACGGCACAGGCCTGTTTCATCAGCCGAATAATGGTCGCGGCGCTGTCACACAACGTGCCGTCAAAATCGAACAGAATCAGACGCAGATGCGTATCAGACATAGAGCTTCAATTCCTTCCAGAACACCGCCTGGGTTATGTGTGAAAACCAAAAAAGGGCATACCATCTGGCAGGCTGTCTGCCAAGCCCGCCAGTTCTGTGCTGGCCTGCAGATGTTCGGAAACAGGCGCAGACAATAAGGTACCGTCAGCTAGGCTGAGGTACCGGGCATGCAAATGAAGCTGGCGAACGAAACCGCCAATATGAGCTGCTGAACCAGCATATTTTCCATCGCCCAAAATAGGTGTTCCGGCAGCTAACATATGCACGCGCAACTGGTGTGTGCGCCCTGTTACAGGCCGCAGAGCCATCAGGCTGACAGGACCGGCCTTATCCAGCCTCAGAAAATCAGTCACCGCTGTCTGGCCGGCTTCATGATCGATAATCATCTTCTCCGCCCCTTTACCGCCAGCTTTGCGCAAAGGGGCATCAATCCGTCCTTCTGCGCCTGGATCACCAATAACCAGCGCTAGATACACCTTGCTGATCGTTTTGTCAGCAAAACCAGCTGTAATCTCTCGTGCCGCCCTGTCATGGCGTGCAAGCAACAACAGCCCTGATGTATCTTTATCCAGCCTGTGAACCAACTTTGGCGGATTTTCAGGGTAAGCTGCTCGTAACAGCCCATCAATATGGCGCGTTGTGCGGGAACCGCCCTGAACAGCCAGACCTGCCGGTTTGTTCACAGCCAACCATTTGTCATGCTCGGCTATGGTAATCTTTGCCAACTGGTCACAAGCGGACTTGCGGTCAATCTGCTGAGCAGGCTTCTGGGGTTGCCCGTTTGCAACACTATCAATAAGTTGTTTGGGATATGTCAGCCTTTGACCCGACTGAAGACGGGTATTAGCCTTCGCCTTGGCCCCGTCAAGCTTGATCTTGCCTTGGCGAAGCTGACGTTCAAGAAGGCCTTGACCTATGGGTCCTGCTGATTTGCGCAGGAACCTGTCCAGCCGCATGCCCTCAGCATCTTCAGGAACAGCTATTTCTATCATCCTTGCCCCGCAATCAGACGAACAACCACTAACCCAACATAAAACACCGCAACAGACAGACAGACAGACGATAACAAGTAAAGCCTGCCATTCAGCATCTCACCACGCTGGAAAAAGTTGTATGCGTCAAGAGCAAAGCTGGAAAATGTAGTCAGAGCCCTAAGAAACCCTATCATTACAAACCCGCGAACCGGTTCGCTGAACAGTGACGAGACTGTCAGCAGCGCTGCCATCATACCCATTATCAGGCTTCCCGCTACATTGACGGATAATATAGCCATCCAGCCAGATTGGTCAAATGAGCCGGTTACCCACAGGCTAATAAGATAGCGGCTAATATCCCCAAGTGCGCCACCAAGACCGACTGATAAAAGCATCCATCCCATATCTCAGGGTGTAACGGATTTCACGCCAAATATCCAGCCTTCAGCCCTTGCGTCAGCAGGCACAGACCAGAAGTCTGACTGAGCGGAAAACCAGCGCAAGGCCGCTGCTGATATCAGCGCATCAGCTTCATCATGATCGGGCCCGTTTGCCTTAAAATCTGCAGACACAGAATCAGATCCAAAACAGGCCAGAGCCCGATTGATATTTTCACGCTCGCCATGAGCTCCATTGACGGGCTTAATGCCAGCCAGAGCAAAATAATAGCTGGGAAAAATCTCAACCAGATGCAGAGGACGAGACTCGGTGTCCGGATCATCAAATGGCCATATATGTGCAAAGCTACTCAGTTGGTGCAATGCGCGCATGCCTGCAAGAGAACCTGTGCCCACCCCTGCCGGGCCGACACAGTTAAAAGTCGGGCTGGGGCTTCTAACCTCTCTGGCCACCTGCTCGGCCAGACGCCGCCGGGAAGCAAACGCTGTCCCACGCCGCCCGCCAGGAGCGTTATAATATGCGCCCAATTGGGGATGATCCCAAATCCCGCCTCCATAAAGGTCAGGCCTGTCTGCATTCAGCCTGTCAATCAACGTCCACAGATCATGCGCAGTTTCAGGGCTGTGCGGATAGCCCGGAAAATAGCCGCATAGGGACCCATCACCGTCTGATACCGGGTAGGCAAAAGCAAAATCTATTCCTGCTAGGACCCGTTTTTTTGCGGCTTGAAACCGCAGGTAATCAAGAATGGCCAGGCGTGACCAGTAACGGCCATCAGGAGGAAAAATCCGCTCAGGAACACTGTTCCCGGGACTGGCTGCAAATACAGACAACCCAGGCTGTCGCGGGCCCTTCGCTCCGGACCAGTCAACACCCACAAACAGCTCAAATTCATGTTCTACAAGATGCGCCATCAGTCAGTTTCATCAGACCGGCCACATGATTTGACCTTTCGCAATCTGT
>DEBO01000056.1:0-174 GCA_002348585.1 Alphaproteobacteria bacterium UBA2954
TGATGATCCAGGCACAACATGGAATGAGCGTGCCCGGACAAGAGAGCCAGGCAAGATGAGTCCGCGGATGGCTTGGCGTGCAATTACATCTGTTTTGCCGAAGGACGCGATTATCAGTTCTGATATCGGGAATAACTGCGCGATTGGGAATGCTTATCCAACTTTTGAGCAAGG
>DEBO01000056.1:520-3802 GCA_002348585.1 Alphaproteobacteria bacterium UBA2954
AGAAAATATCTTGCGCCAGGCTTATTTGGTCCTTGTGGTTATGGATTTCCAGCGATCTGTGGGGCGAAAATAGCACAGCCTGACGTGCCTGTGGTTGGCTTTGCTGGTGATGGCGCTTTTGGGATTTCGATGAATGAAATGGTTTCTGTTGGTCGTGAGGAATGGCCGCCAATCACAATGATTATCTTCCGAAATTACCAGTGGGGTGCTGAAAAGCGAAACACGACCCTCTGGTTTGATGATAACTTTGTTGGCACAGAGCTGGATACAGATGTCAATTATGCCGGCATTGCCCAGCAATGTGGTGTAAAAGGAGTTCAAGTTGATGGCATGGACGCGCTCGCAGAAGCTCTCGATAAAGCGATTGAAGCACAGATGGAAGATAAAGTGACAACCTTTATTGAAGTTGTTCTGAATCAGGAACTCGGCGAGCCGTTCCGGCGCGACGCAATGAAAAAACCTGTTTCAGTTGCTGGTATTGACCCTTCTGATTTCCGCCCGCAACAGCCTGTGTCCTAACGCGGTAGGCATTACGTGGCATCGGGCTTTCTTCATCGTGCAGCTGCGGCGTGCCCTACTGATCTTCTTACTCGAGCAAAGGCGCGCGGCACCTGCCGACTGTTAGTTGTACGCGCTGCCGCTGCTATTCCAATGCAGGCTGCATTTGAGGCTTTTCAGGCTGATATCGCAGAGCCTGTTCTGGTTGGTGAGCCCAAGATCATAAAGGCCGAAGCTGAAAAGCTGGGTTGGACAGTCCCAGATGACGTTATTATCCCTGCAATAGGCGAGGCTGAGGCCGCGTCTGTATCAGCTGACCTTCTGCGGCGCGGGCTGGCAGGAGAGGGACCGGAAATTAGTGCGGTGATGAAGGGACAGCTGCACACAGATGTGTTTATGGGTGCTTTACTGGATAAGTCTGTGGGCTTGCGTACAGGTAACCGGCTGGTGCATGTGTTTGCGATTTTTCCACCGGACGGCAGTGCACCGGTCATGGTCTCTGATGCAGCTGTGAATGTGGCACCAGATGATAAGACAAAGCAGCAAAGCATGGTCCAGATGGCCCGCCTGTCTCCGCTAATTGGTCAGGACAGACCGAGGCTGGCGGTTTTATCCGCAACAGAAACACCCATTGAGTCCATGCCTGCCTCGGTTGAAGCAGCGCGTCAAGCGGACTGGGCACGTGCACATCTGGGCGAGGTTGATGTTTCCGGACCTTTGTCCTTTGATTTGGCGTTGTCGGCCACGTCCGTAGCGTTGAAGAAGTTGGCCGGTGATGATGTGGCCGGTAAGGCGAATTGCTTTCTGCTGCCAGAAATTGTGGCTGGCAATATCCTCTATAAGGCGTTTGTTTATCTAGGCGGGGGCTGCGCAGCTGGGATCGTAGTTGGTGGGTCAGTGCCTGTTCTTTTGACCAGCCGTGCAGACCCTCCTGCCGCTCGCCTTGCCTCTGTCGCTCTGGCCGCTGTGGCGCGTTAGTCTTAACCTTTCATCCGCGCGCCGGTCGGATCATAAAGTGGCTTTAAACTAGCTTTGGCAGCACAGATTTGTCCCGCCACATCAATTTCGAAAGATGAGCGGAGAATATCTGCTGCGCTTTCGCCATTGTGGCAGGCCACATAGCCAAGCCCGATGGCGCTGCCAAGGTGGTGGCCATAATTGCCTGAGGTCAGATAGCCGGTTATCTTGCCATCGCGCAAAATAGGCTCGTTGTGATAGAGCATGGGCGCAGGATCTTCAAGTTGGAACTGGACAAGGCGTTTTTTTAGCCCAACTTCCTGTTTGGCTAGCACTGCATCACGACCGATGAATTGGCCTAGCTGGGAGGTCGGCTTGTCAGTCTTAACTGTAAAACCCAATCCAGCTTCCAAAATATGATCCTCATCAGAGATATCATGTCCAAAATGTCGGAAGGCTTTTTCAAGGCGGCAGCTGTCAAGCGCATGCATGCCGGCAAGTGTCAGTCCATGTGATTGTCCCGCATGCCAGACAGTATTAAAGGCATGTTCAGCCATCTCGGAGGAGACATAAATCTCCCAGCCCAGTTCACCAACATAAGACACTCGGTGCGCCCGAGCATTTATATGACCAATTGCTATCTGTTTTGCCCATCCAAAGCTGAAGGAGTCATTGTCAAGAGACTGGTCAATCACAGGCTGCAGAACAGAGCGTGCCTGTGGGCCCATAACAGCAATCACCGCTTCCGACACCGTCATATCCACAGCTACGCATTGGGCATGATCGGGAATATGGCGGTTCAGCCAGCTCATTTCGCGCCGGATGGTTGCGGCAGGTGTTACCACCAAAAATTCATCTGATGACAGCCGAGTAACTGTCACATCTGCTTCGATGCCGCCTGCCTCATTCAACCACTGGGTATAAACAATTCGTCCTGGTTCAACAGCCACATTATTTGCACAGATAAGCTGCAGGACCTTTTCAGAATCGCGTCCTATTACTCTGATCTTGCCTAAAGTCGACAAGTCAAAAAGCCCAGCTTTCTGACGTACCGCTTTATGTTCAGCTGCTGTATAACTGAACCAGTTCTGACGGCCCCAGCCATATTCGTATTCTGGTTTCTTGCCTTTATGTGCTTCTGATTCAGGCAAAAACCAGTTGGCCCGTTCCCAGCCATACAGCTCGCCAAAACAGGCCCCATTTTCAGCCAGCTTATGATGGAGCGGGGTTTGGCGCAAGTCTCTGGCTGATGCGAATTGGCGGTAGGGAAAATGATCTGCATATAAAAGCCCAAGGGTTTCTGTCACCCGGGCCGACAGGTAATGGCGGTTCGCCTGAAACGGGTGCATACGCCGGATATCGACATCCCAAATATCCATTTGCGGGCGGCCGTTATCCATCCATTGGGCTAGAGCCATGCCAGCCCCACCAGCAGACTGAATACCAACAGAATTGAAACCGGCAGCCACAAAGAAATTTTTCAGTTCGGGAGCTTCGCCAAGTAGATAACGATCGTCTGGCGTAAAGCTTTCCGGACCGTTGAAAAAGGTCTGAATGCCCGTTGTTTCTAAAACTGGGAGACGTGCCGTTGCCTTTTCCAGGATTGGCATAAAGTGATCAAAATCATCTGGCAGGGTGGTAAATTCAAAATCGTCTGCAATGCCTTCACCGCCCCAAGGTTTGGCCACAGGTTCAAAAGCGCCCAATAGAATTTTGCCTGCATCTTCTTTAAAGTAAGCGCATTCATCAGGTACACGCAGCACAGGCAGGTTATTCTGCAGTCCTTCGATCTGTTCAGTAACTATATAGAAATGCTCACAGGCATGA
>DEBO01000024.1 GCA_002348585.1 Alphaproteobacteria bacterium UBA2954
ACAGGGGGAATTGGCGTTCAGATATTCATGCTGCCCATGGCGATACACCGGTTTTTCTTTGTTGGCACGTTGGCTTGGTATTTTCTGTTTATAAATCTGGCAAAAATTCCTTTCTTTTTTGACCTCGAGTTTTTTACCGCGCAAACCGTTGGCATAAGTGCAACACTCTTACCAGTGATTCCACTAGGTGTGATTGCAGGCAGATGGTTGAACAAAAAAATGTCAGATAAGCTGTTTTACCGAATTGGTCATCTTGCTCTTGTGCTGCTTGGTATCAGGCTTATATGGACGTCAGTAAGCTAAAGGTTGAGCTGTCACGGCAAAGCAGCAGGTTGCAGATAAAAGGAATAGATATCGGATATGAAACGCTGGCGCCATCTGATTGTAGCGATAAGCCTTGTTCCCTCAATTTCTGTTTATGTAATGGCCTGTTTGTATATTTCAGGGTTTGTTGTAGGGCTTCACTGGGCATCTGATCTAGCCTTTTTTATCTGCACAGGCTTGGTCTGGTTATATCCCGCAGCACTGGTCGTCCGCTGGCTTGCTGTCACTGAAAGCTGAACGGGGTCTGCACTATTTCACACAGCAGAATGCTATTAACCATCAGAAGCAAAATATTTTATTGTCTAGTGCTGAATAATCATGAACAGTGTGGGGAGTTTGCCCCTTTTTGTTTAAGGTTATGTTCTATCCATGAAACGCTATTCAGCTTGGCAACTTTTAAAACAGGGTTTAATGGGGCAGACAGGCTGGTCGCCTGCTTGGCGTCAACCCGAACCAAAGCTAGAATATGATGTGATTATTATCGGCGGTGGTGGTCATGGACTGGCAACAGCCTATTATTTGGCGAAGCTTCACGGTATAACTAATGTTGCTCTCCTTGAAAAGGGGTGGATTGGCGGGGGCAATTCCGGACGCAACACAACAATTGTGCGGTCCAACTACTTTGTTGAGGGCAACACCGCTTTTTACGAACATTCATTGAAGCTGTGGGAAAGCCTGTCACATGACCTGAATTATAATGTAATGTTTAGCCAGCGCGGACATCTAAATCTATTTTTCACACCAGGCCAGCGTGATGCCATGATGCGGCGTTACAATATTATGCGTTTAAACGGTATTGATGGTGAATTTCTGGATCGAGAACAGGTTCAGAAGATGGTGCCTCATCTAAACTATTCTGAACAGTCGCGGTTGCCGATACTGGGAGGGTTTGTTCAGGCACGCGCAGGGACTGCACGTCATGATGCGGTGAATTGGGGATATGCTCGTGCTGCATCTGCCTTAGGCGTGGATATTATCCAGAATTGTGAAGTAACTGGCTTCATCAAAAAGGCAGGCAGGATTATCGGCGTTGAGACGAGCCAGGGTGAGATCAGAGCAGAAAAAATTGGTATGGCGGTTGCAGGCTCGACATCTGTTCTGGCTGCGCAGGCAGGCTTGGGTCCTTTGCCGATTGAAAGTCATAAATTGCAAGCCTTTGTATCTGAACCGATAAAGCCGTTTCTCGACACTGTGGTGGTCTATGGGGCTGGACATGGTCATTTTTACATCAGCCAGTCAGATAAAGGCGGAATGGTATTTGGCGGTGACCTTGACGGTTATAATTCATACGCTCAGCGCGGTAATTTACCTATTTATACCGATGTTGCTAGCTGCGCAATGAATGTTATGCCAGCCTTAGGCCGGATAAAGCTGTTGCGGCAATGGGCAGGAATTATGGATATGTCTATGGATGGCTCGCCCTTTATCACAAAAACAAATCTGTCAGGTCTCTATCTGAATGCAGGGTGGTGCTACGGCGGATTTAAGGCCATACCCGGTTCTGGATGGTGTTTTGCTCATACTATAGCACATGATCAGCCGCACGAAATCAACAGCCTGTTAACGCTTGATAGATATGCGCAGGGCCGCCAAATCGATGAATCCGGACATGGCCCTTTTCCAAAATCACATTAGGCACAAGAAGGACAGTGAAGAGGAACATTTGAAATGCTGAGATTGAACTGTCCGTTTTGTGGTCTGCGTGACCATCACGAATTTGCTTATCTGGAAGACGCCAGCGCGCAGATGCCTAGTTTCGAAGACACATCTGAAAAGGCTTGGTTTGAGGCCGTCTTTCTTCGTAAAAATCCGCGCGGTGTTCATGTGGAACATTGGCATCATATCCATGGGTGTCGAATGATATTACGGGTGGAGCGAGATACGCAGACCCATGTGATTAGCAAAGTTGAAGCGGCACATCCTTCGTTTCGCAAAAAATTAAGCGATATTGATGCTGAAACAAAGATCACCCGCAAAGCCAGGCCCAAAAAATGACGGGTTTTCGTTTGGATAGAGGCGGGCTGATTGAACGCCGTCAGAAGATTAACTTCCGTTTTAATGGGCAACAGGTAACGGGGTTTAAAGGGGACACGATTGCGTCTGCATTAATGGCGTCTGGCCATATGCTGGTTGGGCGCAGCTTCAAATATCACCGTCCGCGCGGCATCATGTCTGCTGGTGTTGAAGAAGGGGGAGCACTGTTCAACACAGGAGATGGTGCGGCCCGAGTGCCCAATGCAAAAGGCACCCTTACAGAAATTAGTGAAGGGCTCAGGGTATACAGCCAGAACGTCTTTCCCAGCCCGCAATTTGATTTGGGCGTGGTTAATGGATTGATTGCTCCCTTCATCACTGCAGGATTTTACTACAAAACCTTTATGGGCCCCTTCGCCAACACAAAATTTTGGATGCTGTGTGAACGCTTCATTCGCCGAGCTGCCGGGCTTGGTCAGGCATCACGAGAAGCAGACCCCTCTACATATGACATCGCAAACGGTTTCTGTGATGTTCTGGTCATTGGCTCTGGGCCTGCTGGACTGACAGCTGCAGCTAGTCTTGCTGAAAAAGGCCTGAATGTCATTCTAGTCGAACAGGATTTTAAATGTGGTGGCAACTGGTTAGCCACCGCTGATAAGGCAGACCTAGCCAGTCGTGATCAGTTGCTAGAGCGAATAATTGCTGCAGATGGGCGAATTATGACACGGTCAACAGCTTTTGGTCTTTATGATGGTCATGTTGCTGGTGTTATTGAAAGGTGTACGGATCATTTATCTGAACCGCACCCTGATCTGCCGCGTGAAATTTTTCATATCATTCGTGCAGGCCATATTATCATAGCTACTGGTGCTCTTGAACGAGGCCTCGCGATCGGAAATAATGATAAGCCGGGGGTTATGCTGGCACATGCGCTGACGCACTATGCAGGTCGATATGGGGTAATGCCTGGCAGTTTGGCTGTGCTGGCCACCTGTCATGATGGAACTTATGAAGATGCTATATATCTAGCTAAAAAGGGCATGCAGATCACCTTGCTGGACGCGCGAAACAAGCCCAGCGATCTGCACAAGAAAGCTGAAGCTGAGGGAATATCAGTTATGTTGGGCTGTGTCCCTGTCAATATTATTGGTGGCAGGCGGGTTGCTGGTGTTGAAATCGGGCAGTTAGGAGCTGGTGATAAGGTTGAAGACAGTCGGAAGGTCATAGGCTGTGATATAGTTGGCCTGTCTGGCGGTTACTCCCCGGTCATCAATCTCTTGTCACATCGCGGTGTTAAACCTATCTGGAATGAGCACCTGCAGGCATTCCTCAGCGGAAAAACAGCAGAAAATATTTACACCATTGGCGCTGCGGACGGGTTTTATGATGATGAGTCTGTTTTTTTATCAGCAAAAAAAGTTGTTGGTATGCTCACAGGCAAGCCATTTTACGGCCGTCTGAACAGAGGCTGGTCCACTTCTATTCGTCCACTTTTTGAAATTCGTACCGCACGTAAACTGAAATGTTTCATCGATCCACAGCATGATGTCACTACAGATGATATCCGTCAGGCAGAGCTGGAAGGCTTCACTTCTGTTGAACATATGAAACGCTATACCACGTTAGGTATGGCAACTGATCAAGGACGTGTGGGAAATGTACTAGGCATTGCTGCAATGGCTGATGCACTTGGCCAATCCATCAAAGAGACAGGCATCACAACCTTCCGCCCACCTTTCACTCCTGTATCTATTGGCGCGTTGGCCGGACGATATTCTGGTGCGCATTGGGCACCGACACGTCGGTCCCCAATGCATCATCAGCACCTAGCAGAAGGGGCTGTAATGACTGATGCCGGTTTATGGAAGCGTCCTTGGTATTATCCTTATGCAGCTGAAACAATAGATGATGCCTATATTCGAGAAGCGGCAACCACACGTCAGACCGTTGGTATGGTTGATGTATCCACATTGGGTAAAATAGCTGTTCAGGGGCCTGATGCGACCACATTCTTAAACAGAATTTACATAAACGGTTTTGCCAAACTGACA
>DEBO01000077.1 GCA_002348585.1 Alphaproteobacteria bacterium UBA2954
TATAAACGTATTCTGGAAAGTTTTTTAGAACGCGGACGAGATGACGCCCATCTTCTGGGTCTGACAGCATCACCCGAACGCAGGACAGCTGATCAGAAAGATCAGCTTAGCTTGGCCTTTGATGCGATTATCGATGGCGCTGATATGGATAAGCTTTTTGACGAAGGCATCCTTGTGCGTCCGCGTTACCGGCCTCATTTCGTGCATGACCTGGAATTAGGAAATATTGATATTAGTTCAGGTGATTTTCCAGTCGCCAAACTTGCCCCTGCAATAATTAAATCCTCTATGATCAGCCATGCCTGCATGATCTATTGTGAAGAGCGCGAAAAGGTAAAACCTGTCCCGATATCTGCTTGGTTCTGTCCTGATGTAACTGTCGCGGAAACTACGGTTGAAGCGGTTGAAGAGCTCGGTCTGTCTGTTTGTCTGATTACAGCAATTACGCCGATTAAAGAACGTATGCAGATTTTGGCCAGCCATGCCAAGGGGGAAGTAGAGGCGGTTGTCTCGGTTGGCGTACTTGCCGAAGGGTGGGATAACCCGAATTGTAATATTATTGTCCATATGCGCCCAACCTTGTCCAAAGTGCTGTGGGGCCAGTCTGTGGGGCGCGGTTTGCGGGCAGCTGAGAACAAGGAAACTTGTGTGGTGATAGATGTCAGTTCAAACTGGTCAACTTTTGGTCCGGTTGAGCAACTGAAATGGAGCCTGTGGTCGCACAGAGGTTCTTACCTCAGATATAAAAACAGATTTCAGTGGATATCTCAGCAACCTGTTGACGAACAGAAAAGCTACTTTTTATGTGATAATAAGTTAGATTCGGCTCTGCGCTGTTCACACATTTACCTTAAAGACAAATTTTCTGACTCGGGCTGTCCTGTTTGTGGCTCATACAGTGCGATAGACATTCACAAAGAACAGAGGATGGAGGATTCGGTAAATGATATTGGATTGCATCGCCTGTTCTTTGAGCGGATCCCTGCCATTTATGAAGAGATGAACAGGGATATTTGGCGCACGCTTGGCCGTACCGCCTGGACTGGGGCAGAGCGTGATGAGTTGATTTTCCTTGCTTTTTGCAAAGCGTTCAGCTTGGTGAGTGGTCAACCTTCAAAATCTGATTCTGAATTCTGGCAGTTTGCGCTGCAGGGTGAGGCAGCCATCCGTTACTTCCTTGTTGAAAATAAAATTCAGATTGTGAAAGGTGACGAGTTTGAACATGCAACTCTTGTTGACGGATTGATGCATGGTCGCCGGGTGCGTGCCTTGCAAGCCAATCATGGCATTCTGCTTTGTGGCGAACAATTTGATGAATTCAGTGAAGAGGAAATCGAACGTAAATACCAACGGGCACTGCAGATCATTGAACGCCTTGCTGTGATGGGGTGCTCATCTCAGGACAATTTACCGTATTTTAAGGCAAAGGATGTTATGTAACCGATTGACTTGTTCCGCGGTCTTATCTTTAGACGTAAGTCTGAACAACTTCGCTCACACATAAGAAAACTGGAACGGATTAACATGGCGAGGAAGATTTGCGTGACCGGCGCAACAGGTTATATCGCGCGACATATTATCCAGCAGGCACTGGATGCTGGCTATTCAGTGGCAGGCACGGCGCGATCAGCTGAAAAAGTATATAAGCTTGAAAAGGACATTAAAAATCCAAAATTCAGGGGCCATATTGCTGAGCTGACAACTAGCTGGGGCTGGCAAGCTGCTATGTCTGACTGCAAGGCGGTTATCCACTGTGCCTCACCTTTTCCGTTAAGTGAGCCAAAACACCCCGATGATGTGATTGAGTCTGCGATAAAAGGGGTAGAACATGCTTTGAAAGCGGCCCACAATTCAGGTGTCGAACGAGTGGTGATGACGTCATCCTGCGCCGCCATAGGTTATGGTCATATTGAAAACAACCGCTATCTTACCGCTGATGACTGGTCTGACCTGTCATCAGCGGTAAGCAGTAATGTCCGTTTAAAAACATTGGCTGAAAGACAGGCCTGGGCACTAACAAAAAAATATTCAGAACTTGAGCTGGTCACAATAAATCCCAACCTTGTTTTAGGACCACGGCTGACGAAGCAGTCTTCAGCTAGTATTAATTTTGTGCAGATGGTCATGGCCGGGAAATATCCGTTTGTCCCTAAACTCAGCTTGTCTCCTGTTGATGTGCGTGATGTAGCTGCGGCCCATATCGCTGCGCTTAAAGGCAAACGGCCTGTTGGAAAACGATTTATTTTGGCGGGTGATTCTGTTTGGATGTCAGATATAACAACCTTGTTAAAGTCCCACTCGAAGAAAGCCTCGTCACGTGAAATGCCTGACCTGATGACAAAGATGGTTGCAGCATTTGATCCTAATGTGAAGAGTGTGCTTTCAGAGTTAGGGCTGATGCGTTATTACGATACTCAGCCATCGCGCAAAATTCTAAAGTTTTCACCGCGGCCTTTGTCAACTACACTTGATGATATGGTTGACTCTCTGCACAAAGTTTGAGGACAAGTTAGAGCCCGGGCTAAAGAAGAAGGAACATGTCAGATGAGTTCAGCAAGCAAGCCAGTTAAAATTGCGCCCTCGGTTTTAGCCAGTGATTTTGGAAAGCTGGCAGATGAAATCAAGGCTGTGTCCTTAGCAGGAGCAGACTGGATTCACCTTGATGCAATGGATGGTCGTTTTGTTCCAAATCTGACCTTTGGCCCTCCAGTAATTAAAGCAGTTCGAGAAATAACGGATGTCTATTTTGATGCACATTTAATGATTGAAGATCCTGATGTGATATTGGAGGATTTTGCGTTAGCCGGTGTTCAAGGGATTACAGTTCATGTTGAGGTCTGTACGCATCTTAACCGAACATTGAGCCGGATCCGCGAGCTGGGTTGTCGAGCTGGTGTGGCTGTCAATCCGGCAACAGGGGTAGACAGTCTGGCCCATTGTCTTCATCTAATTGACCTGATTTTGGTCATGACTGTGAATCCGGGTTTTGGAGGTCAGGCCTTTATTCCGGAAATGCTGCCTAAGATTGAGCAGGTAGCAACTATGATAGGCAACACGGATATTCAGCTACAGGTTGATGGTGGCATTACCGTGAAAACTGCGCCGCTGGTCAGACAGGCTGGGGCGAATAATCTGGTGGCTGGTTCAGCTATATTCGGAGCGAAGGAAGGTTATTCAGAGGCGATTGCTGCCTTGCGTCAGGCGTGATCACTTTTTCCAATGAAGCAGCCGTCTTAAAGCCTATTTTTTAGGCCGTACCCCAATATGCTGTAGGCCTCTTTTTCTGGCCAGATCAATCTGACGGGCACGTTCAGCAAAGCGCGCTCTTTGTTGTTCTGTTGTTTTTTCAAAGCACTTGGGACAGCTGACTCCGGCAACATATTGTTCTGCTTCCACATCATCTTTGCTTAACGGCATTTTGCAGGCATGACACAGCTGATAAGACCCTTGCTGCAGATGATGGTCAACAGACACACGGCTGTCGAAGACAAAACATTCGCCTTCCCATAGGGAATCATCCTTAGGGGTGTCTTCCAAATATTTCAGAATGCCACCTTTCAGGTGATAAACCTTATCAAAGCCGATTGATTTCATCAGAGCTGTGGATTTTTCACATCTGATTCCGCCTGTACAATACATAGCAATTTTACGAGGACGTTCTGTTGCCGGTCTTTTAGCAAGAGTTTCTGCCCAGGCGGGGAATTCACGAAAGGTTGCTGTC
>DEBO01000027.1 GCA_002348585.1 Alphaproteobacteria bacterium UBA2954
CATCTGAAGAAGGATGAAAAAGACTATCTGGATGAAACACGCCTGTCTTATCTTGTACGCAAATATTCAGATCATTTGAGTTATCCTGTATTCTGGCAGCCCCCTAAGGTTGATGAGCCGAGACAGTTAAATTCAGGTTCGGCAATATGGACCCGTCAGAAATCCGAAATTAAAGATGAAGATTACACGGCGTTTTATCGGCAGATTGGAGCTGGTTATGATGAACCATTTATGACACTTCATAACCGAACAGAAGGAGTCCTCAATTATACCAGTCTGCTCTTCATCCCAACAGCTAGACCGTTTGACTTATTTAATCCTGATCGTAAATCAAGAATGCAGCTTTATATCAATCGCGTATTCATTACAGAAGAATGTGAGGATATTGTCCCTCCATGGCTTCGGTTTGTGCGCGGGGTAGTTGACACTCCTGATCTAGATCTAAATGTGAGTCGCGAGATGCTACAGCATAATCCGGCTGTTGTTAAAATTGGCAAAGCAGTAGTGAAGCGTATTCTGACTGAATTGCAGAAGAAGAAGGATAAAGACGCTGATGCTTATGCGCAATTCTGGACAGAGTTTGGCATTGTGCTAAAAGAAGGTTTGTATGAGGATCAGGATAATCGAGACAAGCTTCTGAAGCTTAGTCTTTTCACATCCGCAAAGACAGGTCAGCTTATTTCTCTTTCTGATTACATTGCTGCTATGCCAGAGAAGCAGGAAAAAATTTATACGCTATCTGCAGAAACTGCGGAGCAGGCCCAGACTAGCCCCCATCTTGAAGGATTTAAAGCGCGTGATATCGATGTGTTATTGATGACGGATCCTGTGGATGAATTTTGGATGCAAGCAATCAATGAATTCGAAGGAAAGGCTTTTGCTTCTGCATCTAGAGGCGCTATTGACCTTGATGAAATTGCCACAAAACCGGCATCTGATGATGTTGATACAGCCCCTGCAGATGATGCAGAGCTCGCTCCTCTTCTTGCAAAAGTGAAGACAATTCTTGGCGATGCAGTTAAAGATGTGCGCTTGTCAAAAACCCTTACCGACAGTCCTGTCTGTCTAGTTGCAGATGAAGATGGCATGGATATTCAGATGGAGCGCCTAATGAAAGCGCATAATAAAGACTTTTCCGGGTCACCGCGCATTCTTGAATTAAATCCATCACATGATCTGATAACTGGCCTCAAAGACAAAATCAAAGCGGAAAAAGATCCTGATTTGGTTCATGATGCCGCAACAATGTTGTTTGATCAGGCTCTTATTCTTGAAGGACGCACACCTGTCAATCTGAACGAATTTGCTAATCGAATGACTAGACTAATGCAGCGAGGTATTTCAACCTAAGGCATGTGATGCAGGCGGATATCAGCTTTATTGATCATCTGCTCCAACATAGTGTCTGGTTCACCTACTATGTCATTTTCTGACAACAGATATGGCTGCGCTGACAGGCGCAGCTGACCACCTGAGCGGATAAAGTCTGCTATGGGGTCAGTCAGCATAACTGCCGGAAACTTGAGTTGTTCTCGTATATGATAAGCGGTCAGCATTGCGAGTTGACGGCGGTCTGGAAGTCCAAGGCCATCAGACAAACCGTCATAGATATGCCATGCACCTGAGTCTCTCAGTGCAATTGTTAACTGTTGAATGAAACCTGCGGCATGCACTAATTCAGTTGGGTCGATTAGCTCATAATTCGAATGATGTTGAGCTAGAAGACGATCATAATCATCGGCCTTGACGGTTGTTTTTACATCGATATCAATGCCTAGCAGCTGGTCGAGGTCAAGTTCAACACGTACATCACCATGAATTTGTGTCGCGCTAATTTGGTTGAGCAATGACGCCTGCATGTCAAGGCGCATGGCATCCAAATTCAAGCCTGCCAGCATGAGCTGAAATACAAGAGATGCCTCTCCCATTCCAAAGGGCAGCAAACGCGCATTTGTCAGTCTTGCCTCACTTACATATTGACCTTCGGGAAGCTGTCGATTTATCAGGTCGGGATTAGCATCAATAACAAAGTCCTCTATTTCAATGCGCAAACCCTCATCCAGCATGTAAAGGACTAAACCAAAAACAGAAAAATAGCTTTGTTTTGTGCGGTTTTCATGATGTCTTTTCGCGAGTTCATCCAGTGAATCTGGTTGTGTGAAGTAAAAGTTTTCGATTTGGATCAGACTGCTGGCTAGCTCTGCCTCTTGTTGAGATCCGGGCGCGGTTGTCAGCTTGGCATTTAAAATCTCAGCTTGTTCAATCCATTTAATGTTTTCCGGAGTCCCCGTTGCGCGTAGCTTAAGCTTGTCAGCTGTGAGGCGCTCACCATCCTCCGAGGTGATAATGACATCAACGATATCAATAAATTGTGGTCCAAAATCTTCAGATATATTTAATGTTCCCTGTTCATAGCGCAGCTCATAACCGTTAAAGGTCATGCTAACTTGCGCGCGCGTAGGCGATATCTGCGTAGATAGGGTAACAAGAAAAAATGCGATGAGAGAACGCCATAAACACCGCATTTGAAAGACAGGCGCTGCATATAAAAGTAAAAAGCCCGTTGCCATCACATCTGTCTCCACGTCAACGTTCTCAAGGAATTGCAAACGTAGCACATTCGGTGTTATTTACCCAAATGTGATGTCAGTTTTTTACAGCTTATGATCCGGTTTTGCTGAGCTGAGCTTCTTTGGTGTGAATAGAAAGGCCATCAGGTACATCAGTTCGGATCACCTCCACCATTTCACCATGTCTGATCTTTCCCTGTAGCAGGAATTCAGCCAGTTGATCCTGAACATGGTTCTGGATGATACGCTTTAATGGCCTTGCGCCATAATGTGGGTCATAACCCTTGTCAGCTAACCATGTTCTAGCATCAGCTGTAAGCTCAAGAGATATATCACGATCCGCAAGACGGGCCTGCAGGCTTGCAATCTGAATATCAACGATTTTTGTCATATGCTCACGACTTAGACGTTGGAACAATAAGGTCGCATCCAGCCGATTGAGAAATTCTGGTCTGAAAGCGGCTTGCACCTCTGTCATAACTGCCTCGCGAGCCTCATCGACAGACGCATCATCATCAAGCTCCAAGAGCGGTGTAGATCCCAGATTGGATGTTAGCAGGATTAACGTGTTGCGGAAATCAACTTTCCGGCCATGCCCGTCTGTCAAGTGACCATCATCAAGTACTTGCAGGAGTATATTGAAAATATCAGGGTGGGCCTTTTCTATTTCATCAAATAAAATAAGTTGATAAGGGCGCCGGCGCACAGCTTCTGTAAGTGCACCGCCTTCATCATAGCCGACATAGCCAGGCGGCGCGCCAACTAGGCGAGAAACTGCGTGTTTTTCCATATATTCAGACATATCTAGACGCAGCACAGCATCCGCATCGTCAAACATGAATTCAGCGAGGCTTTTGGCCAGCTCTGTTTTTCCCACCCCTGTTGGACCCAGCATGAGAAAACTGCCTAAGGGATTTTCTGGATCATTCAGGCCTGCACGTGCACGCCGGACGGCATTGGCGATGACCTTTATTGCTTGTTCCTGGCCAATGACTCTTTTGCTGAGGGTGTGTTCCATCTGCAGTAGCTTGTCCTGTTCCTCACTAAGCATTTTAGTCACAGGTATACCGGTCCACTGGCTAATAACCTGGGCAATATGTCTCTGCTCAACTTGTTCATCTATCAGGTCAGATCCTGACAGCTGCTCTTTTACTGTCTCCAGTTCATTCTGCAAGCCAGGGAGAATGGCGTAGGTCAGTTCTGCAGCTTGTTCCAGATTGCCCTTGCGTTGTGATATCTCCAAGGTGTGACGAGCATCTTCAATCTTCTGCTGCAAAGCAGATATTTCACTCATCTGACGTTTGACAGTTTCCCATTTTTGCGTAAGTTCTTCTGATTGAGTCTGCAGCTCTGTCAATTGCTCTGTAATGATGTTTAGCCGTTTTTGGTTTGTGTCTTCATTATCTTCACGCAGCAGAGCGGCCTGTTCAATTTTCAACTGCACAATCTGCCTGTCAATGGCTTCAAGCTGTTCTGGTTTACTGTCCGAGCGAATACGGATATGGCTGGCGGCCTCATCAACAA
>DEBO01000011.1:0-277 GCA_002348585.1 Alphaproteobacteria bacterium UBA2954
AGCTGATTGTAAAGCGGATAGAGCTGCTTCAATTTCTGTTCGCTGCTCAGCAAACGCTGTTTCCAGGTGGCTTTCAACGCAATAGGTTAGTCTTGGATTCATTGGCGGTGGTGCATTGTAGGAGGATAGATAGAACCGGTTAGGCAGATAGTTCACTAGTGATGGGAATGCGCCCACTATACCTAGGGCAATTAGCTGCAGTATAATGAATGGAACAACACCCTTATAAATCGACATAGTCTTAATGGCTTTAGAAGCGACACCGCGAAGATAGAAT
>DEBO01000011.1:653-3461 GCA_002348585.1 Alphaproteobacteria bacterium UBA2954
GATATTTACACCAATCATCACACCCAGCCAAACAGCTGTAATGTTCGCACTTGGATCTGCCAACAGGATGGGTGCAACAATTGGGACAACCACAACTGCAATTTCAATGAAGTCCAGGAAAAATCCTAAGATAAACATTACTGCCATGACTACGATGAATTGTGACCAAAATCCGCCAGGAAGGCTCTGGAGGAAGTCACGCACGTATTCCTCACCGCCAAATCCACGAAAAGCAGCTGTCAACATGGCTGCACCAAGGAGGATGATAAATACCATTGAAGTTGTTTTTGCGGTCTCTATCATGACCTCATTTAGGGTGTTTTCGATTTTAAATGTTCGCCATGTTGACCAGGCTATAGACAGCACCATGATGATTGAAGCAATAACTGCCAGAGTGACAGGAATATAAGCTTTTGTCACAGCGATATTTTTCACATTCAGATCGAAATTTGAGACAAGGAAAAAGATGAAAAAGATAGATGCGATTGCAGTTAAAGCAGGATAGATTGCTCCTTTTTTCCCTTCATACAATTTATAGCCGGCCATAATTGTCGCACCGATGGCGCCAATCGCACCAGCCTGATTTACCGTGGCCACACCCATGATGATTGAGCCAAGAACAAGAAAAATCAAAACCAATGGTGGCACTAGTGACACCAGTACTTTGTAAAAGAATCGCTGGGTGAAACCATCTGGATTGGGGACAGCAGGGGCCATCTTTGGACGGATCACAGCTGTTGTCAGAATGTAGGCAAAGTAAACTAAAACCAAGACAATCCCAGGCAGAAAGGCACCTAGAAACATATTACCAGCAGAAGTAGAGGTCACGTCAAATGCGGATGGCATGGTGAATTCACCAGTCGCATTTTTATACAGTGCCTGCCGCATGGCAGATGCCTGATCAGAGGCTGACCCTAGCTGGTCAGCTAGGATAATCAAAACAATTGAAGGTGGTATAATTTGCCCTAAAGTGCCTGATGCGCAAATTGTTCCTGTTGCTAGTGAGGGAGAATAATTATTTCGCATCATTGAAGGTAGAGAAATCAGTCCCATGGCAACAACAGTCGCGCCAACAATTCCAGTAGTTGCTGCTAGGAGCGCACCCACAAACACAACTGAAATACCAAGACCGCCAGGCACAGGCCCGAAAAGTCCAGCCATTGTCATTAGCAGATCTTCAGCAATACGGGACCGCTGAAGCATAATGCCCATGAAAATAAACAGTGGGATTGCAATTAGAGTATCACGCTCAAAATCATAGTAGATTGCCCGGAAATTCATGATCCCAGCGGAGAGCCATTCGATTGGGCCGTCTTGATGGAAAAATGCTTTAGCATCACCAAATAACAACAATCCTGTGATTGCTGCTAAACCAATTGATAGGATTGCAGAACCAGGAAGCGCAAAGGCCACGGGAAAACCAAACCCCAGCGCAGCCATCATCAATAAAAATAACAAAAGAAGAAAATAAAGTTCCATCGCTACGCAACCTTTGCAGATGCAGGTTTGGGTTTTTCACTCGTTTTCTCAAGCTTGTTCAACTCGTCAATCATGAAATTTGCAAATTGAAAAAGCATTGCCAGAGCAAAAATGATCAAAAATCCTGACATTAGATATTTGACGTACATTCCAAAACCCTGCTGAGTGACTTCAAAATTCAGCAAAGCCAAATTAAAGGGTGAGGATTCGTTCCACAAACCTCTTGTTAGGGTAATCCAGCAAAGCGGCAGACCTAAGATTAGCGACCCGTATATATTGACAAGTGACTTTAACCGATCTGAAAAACCCGCGTAAAGTACATCAACCCTGACATGACCATCGTTAACAAGAGTGTAGGCGCTAGCAAAAAGAAAAAGGGCTGCGTACCAAAACCGGACAAGGTCGCCCATGAAAGCCTGCTCATATGAAAAAATAAAGCGCGTAATTACGATAAGTAACTCTCCAAACACTATAAGACTAGCCAGCCAGATGAAATCAATACCGCGACGAAGTGTGCCAATAATCACCCCAATCAGTAGCAGTGGTAAGTGAACGTAAACCCCACGGAATGCGGGTTTACCAAGAGATAAAGCAAGCTCCTCTCCTACAATGCTTGGCAATAAGTTTTCAATTCTTACAAAGGATATAGCAGCATCTGCAATGCCAATCAGCATGACGGACCAGAAGGCAGAAGCCACAATCAGTTCTGCTCCAAAATTCATGCCGGATGAAACTCTTTTGCCTTCATCAACCTTCCTGATAATCAAAACAGGAATAACTAGAGCTGCAACATATAACAGGCTTTGCAGTGCTCCTAGAGTGACTTTAAGGAGAGAATAATCGCGTTGCGGGAAATCAAAATTAGCGCCAAAATGATTTAAAAATCCGTATAGGCCAGGAAGTTCATATATATAAGTCAAAAAATTGTTCAAAACAAACGCGGCGCCGGCGAGGGCACTGGCAATCGCGATGTAATGCATAGAATCGTTTAAGTATCTTTGATTAATCATACAAAAGCCCACCGCAAAATAAAGCTACGAGGCCGAACGACCTCGTAGCTCGATTTTTTTAAAGGTTTAAACGTCGTAAATCCGGTTACGCTGCGCCAGGTATTCACCTGTTGAAGTGCCCAGCCAGCCGCCAACTTCCTTACGGGCAGCCATGCAGCTTTCATGGATGCGGTTTGCCAAGTCTGAATGTGCGCGTGCTTCTTCGAACACTTCGTCAGCGCCTTCTGCCATGGCATCCCACACATCGTCGTTGAATGAACGAATCTGCACGCCATGTTCTGTTGTCAGACGCTTAAAGGCCGGACCAGACATACCGTTG
>DEBO01000064.1:0-3667 GCA_002348585.1 Alphaproteobacteria bacterium UBA2954
ATACTGTGGTAACGTTTACGCAGCCAGTGAAATTTGCAAGAATTTGCAGAGCGATTTTGAACAGACCAATCTGCACCAGCTGGAATGTAGGCATATCCACCTGTTTTCAGGTCGTGAACATAGCCGTCAATTGCCAACTGCAGCTGGCCAGAAACGATAAATAACACAGATTGTGCCTTTATGTCAGCCTCAGGTTGCTTAGATCCCCCGCCCGCACTAACCTCCATAATGTAATGCGAAAAGGTTTCCGCAAAACCACTTAGCGGCCGGGCAAGAATCCATAGCCGAGTTTTGTCCCAGAAGGGCAGGTAGCTTGTTGTGATATCTGTGAGTGTACCCTTTGGAATAAAGGCGTAAGCGTCTGTAAAAATAGCCCGGTCAGTCAGTAATTGTGACTGCGGCGGTAGGCCGCCATCTGGAGTATAATAAGACGGTGAGGTCATATCTTTTTTATGTCTTGTCTATCTATTTTTATTTAGTTGCTCTGCGCTGACATCTGGGCGAACAAATCATCCACGCGCAATCGTGCTATTTTTTCAACCTGTTGGCAAGCCTCTGCAAATTCCTGTTCTTTTATATTGCTCAATCTTTGTTCGAAAATGCTTTTGATTTCAGATGCAGACAGCCCCTTCACAGCGATGATGAAAGGAAAGGCAAATTTTTGTTTATAAGCTTCATTAAGTTGTGTGAAGGCCAACTGTTGTGCTTCTGTCAATACATCCAGACCAGCTGATGCCTGTTCAGTGGCAGAGGCGTCTGTCAACTGCTTTGCTTTTGCAAGCTTTCCTGCAAGATCAGGATGCGCAGTCAACACTGCAAGGCGTTGTTCAAAAGAGGCCAGGCGAAACTGCCTGCATAAGGCTGAATGCAAGCCAGTGGCCGTGTCTATAGCCGGGCTTATTTCTGTATCATAAGCCTGTTCAGCAACCCAAGGAGAATGTTCAAAAATAGACCCAAATGCTGAAACAAATTCCTTTTTTGGCATTTGTGATGGACGATAGCGTAACTTAAATGGATACGCCGCCTGCCAGCATTCAGCAATGGACAGGCGACTCGCAAACCACACGCCTGTTTTCTGGGCGGCATAATCTAGAAAGGATTGAACTGCCTGCAACCTGCCTGGCCTTCCAGCAAGCCGGCAATGCAGACCAATATTCATAATACGAGCCTTACCAGCTATGCCTTCTGCATACAAAACATCAAACGTATCTTTTAAGTAGTCAAAAAACTGCTGTCCAGAATTAAAGCCCTGAGGTGTAGCAAAGCGCATATCATTCGCATCAAGCGTATAAGGAACCATCAACTGTGGGCCTGACGGAGTGTCCTTATAATAGGGCAAATCATCCGCATAGCTATCTGCCTGATAGGTACAGACGCCCTGTTCAGCAACTAAATCAACTGTGTTTTCTGAACAGCGGCCTGTATACCAACCAGTTGGTGGTGCGCCGACCACAGCTTCATGCATCCTTATCGCTTGCACAATTTCAGCTCGTTCTTCCGCAGGCGTATAGTCCTTGTAATCAATCCATTTCAGCCCATGTGAAGCAATTTCCCAGCCGGCCAACTTCATCGCTGCAACCTGTTCAGGGGCACGTGCCAGCGCGGTTGCCACACCAAAAACGGTGACAGGTATATTTTGAGCTGTGAACAAATCAAAGAGCCGCCAAAAGCCTGTGCGCGCCCCATATTCATATATGGATTCCATGTTCCAATGCCGCTGGCCAGGCCAAGGTGCAGCACCAATAATTTCTGACAGAAAGGCTTCTGATTCAGAATCGCCATGTAGAAGACAGCGCTCACCACCTTCTTCATAATTGACAACAAACTGGACAGCCAGTTTTGCATCATCTGGCCAGGGCGGGGCAGGGACATGTCTCCCGAAACCTGTCATATCACGTGGATAATATACCATTTCTGTCTTGTCCCTGTCTGTCAATTTTCATCAAACTGTTGATAATATTGAGACAGACCAGCGCCAGTCAATCAAGAAAAAGATAGAAACTAATGGTTAAAAACAGTTAAATAGGAACAATGAAAATTGCAGCCTAAGGATATATCGATGCAGACAGGTTTTTTGACCACCCATGTATTGGATACGGCACGGGGCAGTCCGGCAGGCGGCCTTCACATCACTTTATTCAGACTGGATAATCGCGACTACAAAACTATCAGCACAGCAGTAACTAATGAGGATGGCCGCACAGACAGCCCTATCCTGAAAACTGACGACTTTCAAACAGGACAATACAGGCTGATCTTTCATGCCGGACCTTATCTGGATATGCATTTTCCTGATCTGCCAGAGCCAAAATTTCTGTCAGATATCCCAATAGATTTTGCGATGGCAGATGCAGCATCTCATTATCATGTTCCCCTGCTGCTCTCGCCTTTTGGCTATTCAACCTATCGCGGCAGCTGACAGGGTCTTCAAATGGATGGTGAACTGATTTATCTTATCGGGCTGGACTGGGCAGAATTTGCGTTGCGCTGGCTGCATGTTGTCACCGCCATTGCCTGGATTGGATCCTCTTTTTACTTTATCGCTCTGGATCTGGGACTGCGAAGAGACGGGCGTTTGCCTGGTGGCGTTCATGGTGAGGAATGGCAGGTTCATGGAGGTGGATTTTACCATATTCAGAAATATTTGGTTGCTCCAGCTGCCCTGCCCGAACATTTGACCTGGTTTAAATGGGAGTCTTATGCGACCTGGCTGTCCGGCTTTGCGCTGATGGTTGTGGTTTATTATTTAGGCGCTGATCTGTATCTGGTTGACCTAGATAAATCAGAGCTGCCCGCTTGGTCGGCCATTCTAATCTCACTTGGCGTTCTGGCTGTCGGCTGGGTGGGATATGATATTTTATGTAAATCTAGTTTCGGCCAGCAAACAACCGCCCTGATGCTTACTTTATATATTTTGTTGGTAATCATGGCTTATTCGCTGGATCAGATATTTACAGGACGGGCTGCCTTTTTGCATCTGGGCGCAGTCACCGCCACAATCATGTCTTTCAACGTGCTCGTAATCATCATCCCCAATCAGCGTGTTGTTGTTGCTGATCTGAAAGCCGGTCGTGCGCCTGATGCCCGCTTTGGCCAGATCGCAAAACAAAGGTCAACACATAATAATTACCTAACCCTTCCTGTCATTTTCTTCATGCTGTCCAATCATTATCCTCTGGCCTATTCGACAGATTATAGCTGGGTCATTGCTGCATTGGTGTTTTTGATGGGCGTATCAATACGCCATTATTTCAACAGCCGTCACGCTCGCCAAGGCAATCCGGTCTGGACTTGGGCTGTGACTGCTGGCCTATTCACCACGATTATTATATTATCCTTACTACCTGCGTTTTTGGACAAGGGTAAGCCAGAAGAAACAGCTGCGGATAATCCGCCACTGACCACGGCACAAATTACATTGGCCAATGCAAAAGAATTTGAAGAGGTCAGAGATATTGTCCTTGGCCGTTGCAGTATGTGCCATGCCAGTGAGCCTTACTATGAGCGCATCCTGTGGCCTCCAAAAGGGGTTGTGCTGGAAACCGACCAGCAGATTGTCACACAAGCAAAATCTATCATCATGCAGTCAGCCCTGTCCCATGCTATGCCGCCTGCAAATATCAGCTATATGGAACCAGAAGAACGCCAGATATTGCTGCGCTGGTTC
>DEBO01000064.1:4006-4297 GCA_002348585.1 Alphaproteobacteria bacterium UBA2954
CAGCAAGCCTGTCATCAAAAGCGCCTTAGTGATAGTATAGAGCATGGTTTAACTCTTAGCTCCCCGCCTTCTGTTCCTAGCTCGCAAGGAAAAACGAGCCTTAACCGGTCAGAAACACAGCCTATACATTCAAAAGCCATTTCGCAGTCAGGGCCATCCAAACCTGTACAGGTTTTAACAACACAAACAGAGCCAGAGCATGAAAGGACAAATCGATGGTATTCAAGTCATAAAATCGCTTGTCAAGCTCAATTAATCTTTGAAGTAATTGTAATATTTACTCTGTTTCTT
>DEBO01000064.1:4706-5282 GCA_002348585.1 Alphaproteobacteria bacterium UBA2954
CCTGCAGATGTTCTGTTAGAACTGGATCATCTTTACTGTTCTGGTCAGATGGCATCTTCAAGCCTAGCGGTGAACAAATCGCGCAGCAACCTGTCTAGCTGTTCTGCATATTGCTTGTTAAAAAAAGCACGTTGATCAGGATCAATATCCAATACAGCAAACACCTGATCTAAACTGTCAAAAAGCGGTATCACCAATTCAGATTGGGTGCTACTGGAACAAGCTATGTGTCCGTCAAACTGGTCAACGTCGTCCACAATCTGTATCTGTTTCAATTTGGCAGCAGCCCCACAAACTCCCGCATCAAAGGGGATTGTAAGACATCCATGATCACCCTGATACGGACCAATTTTCAGGATATCTTTATCGACAACTCGGTAAAACCCAACCCAGTCAAAGCCCTTTATCTGCTGATATAAATGACATGAGATCGTTGCTATCAGCGCGATTTCATCTGTCTCATCCGCACACAAAGCTCTGACTTCATCAATGGTCTGCAAAAAATCAAGGGGCATCTTCCTGACCTATTCTTATTGCACTTAATCAGGCTTTGACAAGGTCTTGGGGTTTGCCTGC
>DEBO01000070.1 GCA_002348585.1 Alphaproteobacteria bacterium UBA2954
TTCATTTCATGGCCGTACATTGGCTATGCTGGCTGCCACAGACAAGCCGCTGTTTAGAGACGGGTTTGGACCGATGCCGCTTGGATTTGAACATGTGCCCTTTGGTAATCTGAACAGTTTGCGCGATGCGCTGTCCAATGATGTGGCAGCAATTATGGTTGAGCCTGTGCAGGGTGAAGGCGGGGCAAATGCCGCTCCTGAGGGGTATATGCAGGGTGTCAGGGCCGCGGCTGATGAATATGGCTGCTTGCTGATCGCTGATGAGGTTCAGAGCGGTATGGGCCGCACCGGCCATTTATTTGCGTATCAGGCAGCTAATATTCAGCCTGATCTGGTGGTTTTGGCGAAAGGGCTTGGGGGTGGTTTTCCTGTGGGTGCAGTTATCGCCAGACGGGATATTGGCGAGGCAATGGGTCCAGGAAGTCATGGCTCAACCTTTGGCGGCAATCCGCTGGCAATGGCTGTTGCGAATGCTGTTCTTGACGGGCTGGAGGAAGATGAATTTCTGGTTGCAGTTCGAGAACGCATAGCCAGTCTGGACGGTTATCTGAAGCAGCTTCAACAAGCCTGGCCGGAGAAAATTGTCGAGTTGCGCGGGGCAGGGCTGTTGCGAGGATTGCGGCTGGGAGATGACATTGCCGTTGGTGAGGTAACAAGGGCCTTGCGGGACAGGTATCTGCTCTGTGTTCCTGCAGCAGATAATGTTCTGCGTCTGCTTCCCCCTCTGACCATAAGTGAGGATGAGCTGGCAATTGCGCGGTCCGCTCTGGAACATTGTTTTTCTGAAGTGGCGGCTGCTTAAGCCGCGTTTGTGCTGAACTAACAAGGATAAACGCCATGCGGCACTTTCTGGATATAAAGGATTTTGACAGGGAACGTTTAAGTTCCTTGCTTGATACCGCCCGCGATATGAAATCTGGTCACTATGTGGGGCGGCCGCTTGACGGTCTTCACATCGGCATGATTTTTGAAAAACCGTCTACTCGGACACGGGTCTCATTTGAGGTGGGGATTTCCCAGCTAGGGGGAACGCCGGTGTTTTTGGCTGTAAGTGATCTGCAGCTAGGACGGGGCGAAACAGTTGGCGATACAGCTAAGGTTCTGTCCCGTTATCTGGATGGTCTTATAATCAGGGCGATGAAGCACGAGACGCTGACTGAGCTTGTTAAGCATGCAACCGTGCCTGTTATAAACGGGCTTACAGATCGATCTCACCCCTGTCAAACACTGGCAGATCTGCTGACAGTTATTGAACATCACGGCACCCTTAAAAATGAGGTCATTGTCTGGTTTGGTGATGTGAATAATGTTGCAAATAGCTGGATAGAAGCAGCTTCCCTTTTTGGGTTTGAATTAAGGCTTGTTGGCCCCGAGGCCTACCACCCATCTGCCGAGCTGATTGCCTGGGTGCTGGAAAAAGGGGCCAATATTGTCATCACAAAAGATGCGCGGGAGGCTGCCCGTAACGCTAGCGTGCTGGTCACAGATGTATGGGTATCAATGGGTGATGATAAAGGCACAAGGGTCGAAGATTTAAAACCGTTCCAGGTCAACCAGACGCTTCTTGACCTTGCTCAGCCAGATGCTCTGTTCCTGCATTGTCTGCCTGCTTTGCGTGGACAGGAAGTCACTGCCGAGGTGATTGATGGCCCACAATCAGTTGTGTTCGATGAAGCTGAAAACCGTCTTCACGCACAAAAAGCCATTATGGCCTACATTTTTAAGAATAATTAATAAACAGGGGGCGATGGTGACGTCAGGTATCTGCTCATGATAGGTAAGTCATTTGATCCTGCAACGAGACCGGCTGCGGATCAAAGCTGTGTGGTCCCCTTCTATCTAACAGGTGAGGTGGTTAGCCAGTCAGCACCACTAATTAGAGGTAGGCTTGCGCGTTTGTTTTCTCCGGCAGCATCAATTCTTGACCGTCACGCTTACCCGAATAATGTCAGTGAAGTCTGCGCAGAGATGATGGGTCTTGCAGCCTGCTTGTCCACAACCCTGAAATTTGAAGGTGTTTTCACTGTTCAGGCGAAAGGTGACGGGGCTGTAAAAACTTTGTTTGCTGATGTAACGTCAGATGGTCATATACGTTCTTATGCTGCCTTTGATGATCAGCAGGTAGCGCAACTCAATACATCAGGTTCAGCTGTTCTGCCTCGACTTATGGGAGCAGGCCACGTCGCCTTTACAGTTGATCAGGCCACACCAAATGGGGGTTTTGCTCATCGTTACCAGGGGATTGTTGAACTTGAAGGTCCGCATTTGGGACATTGTGCTGTGACATGGTTCAAAAATTCTGAACAGCTGGCTGCGAATGTAATCACAGTTGCTCAAAAAACAGCCTCAGGGTGGCAGAGCGCGGCTCTATTCCTGCAACAGATAGCTGAGGAGGGTGGTCATGACTTTCTAAAGCGGTCCGCAGCATCGCTTGAAGATGAATGGCACACAGCGATGGTATTAATGTCATCTGCTAAGAAGGCTGAACTGCTTGATGCAACCTTACGTCCTGATGAACTTTTGTTCCGGTTGTTTCATGCCAACGGACTTCACATTCAGCCCTTTCGCCCGATGTCTGATCATTGTCGGTGTTCAGCAGAAAAAGTTGAATCGATGCTGCAGTCTTTATCTCCTGAACAGCGCATAGATATGAGCGATGAGACAGGACATTTGGTTGTTAATTGCGAGTTTTGTAAAACAACGCGAAGCTATCATAGTCAAGACTTTTCATAAGTTTGGTGGTGAAGCAAAATTAGGCAGAGAGAATTCATCTGCAAATGTGATTACTTTTTGCTTCAATTTTTACAAAGCTTTGTTATCATTAGTATCATAATTGGCATAACCGCCTGAGGTGAACTGGAATGATAAACCGCCCTTTGCGAAGCAGACGACTTTTTTCCTGTCTGATTTTCGCTGGACTTCTTGTTTTCTTAAATGGATGTGCAAATCCACCTCCTGCTGCACCGCTACTGTCAAAGTATGACCCTGCAGGCTTTGAATCAATTCGGGTCGACGCTCGCAAACTGGAAATTATTGAAAACTGGCAGATGCCGATGGAGCCTCCTTTTATCGAGCATACGCTGATGCCCGATCTATCGTCGATGGTTGTAGACTGGGCAAAATATGCATTGGTGCCTGTAGGCGGTTCTGGTGAGGTTGTTCTTGATATTTCACAAGCCAGTGTCCAGGTGACGGATCTGCCGCAGGGTACAGCCCTTTTGGACGTTTTTTCCGATCAGCAAGAAAGTAAAATCCGTGTTGATATTGTAACAAAGCTAATGTGGATACAGCCTGTCGGTGGTAAGCAAAGTATTGTCGACGTGATTGCCTCAACAACCCGCACATTAAGCGAATCCAAGACTCCAAATGAACGTCAAATCGCTGTAAGGGAAGTTATGATTGAGGCTGTGAATTTGCTGGATATTGAAGCCCGCAAACAGATTACAAACATCGCCGAAATCATTCGGCCATGACCCATCTAACGGCCCCAAAAACGTGGGCTTAGCATGACTAGGACTGTGAAAAGCTCAAGGCGGCCAAGCAGCATGCCTATACACATAGCCCATTTTGCACCGGCTGGAAGATTGCTGAAGTCACCAGCTGGGCCAATTACATTACCCAAACCTGGACCAACATTAGATATAGAGGTTGCTGCTCCTGATAATGCTGTTTGAAAATCAAGGCCAAACAGCCCTAAAATCATCGTCAGTGCAACAAAACACAATATGTAAAGGTAGAAAAACCCCATAACCGCATCCAGAACCGGCTCCGGGACAGGCCGCTTATTGTAATAAGCAATCACAACAGCGTGAGGCCTCAGTAACCGGGCAAGTTGGACCTTAATAATGGCCGCCAACACTTGAAGCCTGAACATTTTAATTCCGCAGGTAGTGGACCCCGCACACCCTCCGATAAACATGCAGATCAGGAGAATAGTTGTTGACGCCCCACCCCACAGCGCAAAGTCAGCTGTGCCATAGCCTGTGCCTGTCAAAACAGAAATGGAGTTAAATGAAGACAGGCGTAGGGCATCCGCCCAGCCATGACCATCTTTGTTTAGGTCAATTGTGATCAGAGTAATAACAGCAGCCATAAGAACCACAAACCATTTAACCTGCGGGTCATTCCACAGTCCTCTCCAGCCTCCACGTGCCAGAGCCAGATAGTGTACAAATGGCAGGCTCCCAACGATCATGCCTGCAATAATAATCAGCTCAATTAGATGCGAGTCAAATGCACCAACTGAAGATGTTTTTGTTGAATATCCACCTGTTGCCAGTGTTGTCATTGCATGTGCGAGAGCGTCAAATGAGGGCATCCCAGCGCCAGCTAGCATAGCTGTCCATAAAATAGTCAACCCGGTGTATACAGCAAAAATGCCCCCAGCCAGCTGAGTAGCCCGGGGAATAACCTTATCTGCTGTCTCAAATGATTCTGTGCGGAACAACTGCATTCCGCCAACTGACAACATTGGTAAAACAGCTATGGCCATTACAATGATCCCAACTCCTCCTAGCCATTGTAATAAAGCTCTCCAGATTAACAGGCCTGAAGAAGCTTGCTCAATATCGCTTAAAATCGTTGAACCCGTGGTAGTGATGCCCGATGTAGACTCAAAAACTGAGTCAACCACGGATAGTTCAAGGCTTGAGAAGTAAAAAGGCAAAGCGCCAAAAAGACCAATTAAAGCCCATGCCCCATTGGTCAGCAAAAATGCCTCTTTTAAGCCGAGATCATTGTCATTGATCTTCCCGTTGGCTAGCCAAAGACAGATACCAATAAAGCCGGTGAACAACGATGCTGCAGCAAAAGCATTCCAGTCTAAATTGCCGCTGATTAAATCAAAAGACATCGGGATAAGCATGGCAACAGCCAGAATAGATAGCAATAGACCTAAGATTTTGAGAACAGGTGCAGCGTGCATCAGCGTTTTCTCGCCTCATCCTCATGCGCTAGGGGTCCCTCATCCGGCATGAACTGCTGGATATAGCTGAGGTTATAGGCGTGTTTTAACCAAAATGTCCAGTCAAACTATCCAAGCTTAATATGCTGATAGAAACGCTCGCGAAGTTCGGTATTATCCTTGAACTGCCCAGTAAACCTGGTGGTAACCATCGATACGCCGGGCTTCTTCACACCTCTTGTTGTCATGCATTGATGTTGCGCGTCAACAAGAATGGCAACACCTTTTGGCTTCAATGCATTCTGAATCGCATTCGCGACTTGTGCTGTCATTGTTTCTTGTGTTTGCAAGCGTCTACCAAAGCTGTCAAGAACACGGGCCAGCTTGGATATGCCAACAACACGGCGATCAGGTAGGTAGGCGATATGGGCCTGCCCCAAAATGGGGACCATATGGTGCTCACAATGGGACTGTAGATCAATACCGCGCAACATCACCATATCATCATA
>DEBO01000133.1 GCA_002348585.1 Alphaproteobacteria bacterium UBA2954
GTTTTGCAGTACGCTGAAGGAGCGCAAAACATCACGAAAAAATAGTGTCGCACTTAATAGCCTTCCTAATCAGCTAGACTTAGATGACACACGCTTTGTTTTTTAGCAAAAAACCGGCGGAAAATCCAGTAGCATCCGCCTTATCTGTACCTCAAATAGCTTGCCCCTGCTGGTCCTTCGGATGTTGTTCAGCAATAAACTATACTAGTCAGTTCAGCGCGTAGCTAATCTTTTTATTCACCTCAACTCGGTCACCCACAGATAAGGGCCTGCTGGCATTCAGAGACAGAATTCGACCATCTGCCTCGACTTCAATGCGATAGCCGACGATTTTTTCAATTACTTCTTCCTGAACGATGCGGTTTGTCTGACAGACTTCCTGCTGGCGGTAGCCGACAATATCCCCGGCTTTAGCGGTTTGTTTTGCTCGTTCACGCCCCAGCAAGGCACCCGCAACAGCTCCTGCACTGCCCGCACCGTTGTTGTCAGATAATTTATTGCCCACAGCAGAGCCAATCAGCCCACCTATGATCATGGACCCTAGCTCTGAGCTGCCCTGACTCTCGCCATAGACAGGAACTTCCTCTATTTGGCAGATACGCTCATCACGTGGCGTCTTCCGGGTGAAACTGTTAGTCAGGGTTTTGACATCTGTGACGGTTCCAATAACATATTCATAGCGTGTTTCAGCAAGAACAGGACCGTTCAGCGAGCAAATTGCTGCAAAACTTATCAGGGCTGCGGCGGTAAGCTGGTTTTTCATCTCAAACACGTCCTTTCTGAACATATAAATCATTACATCAGTGATGCTCAAAACTTGAAGAAAATTACTAGCAAATTTTCAATTTCGTATAAGCAATAGAGATTGAATTTGGCAATTTTATGGCTAGGTTGAAACTGTGGGTTTGTTAGCCCTTACCGACCTTCACAACAATGGATGACACATAATGACAGTTCTTGGCGCTGATGAGCTGAAAACAGATCCCTTTTTACTTTTTAATCAATGGTTTGCAGAGGCACAGCAAAGTGAAATTAATGACCCAGATGCTATTGCGCTGGCCAGTGTTGATGCAGATGGCATGCCATCAGTACGGATGGTTTTGCTCAAAGAAATACTACCAGAGGGGTTTGTGTTTTATACCAATTACACTAGCCGCAAATCTGGAGAATTAATGGAGACAGGTAAAGCAGCTTTTGTGATTCACTGGAAATCGCTGCGCCGGCAAATCCGCGTGACAGGTTCTGTTGAGCAGGTGCCTGATGTCCAGAGTGATGCTTATTATCAGACACGCTCGCGTGGCAGCCGGATTGGAGCATGGGCCTCACAACAATCAAAACCCTTGCAGAACCGTGGTGAACTAGCAGCAGCTGTTAGAAAAATAGAGGAAACATACCCTGATGAAGTGCCACGTCCTACTCATTGGGGCGGGTTTCTGATCCGGCCAGCAGAAATCGAATTCTGGGCAGACGGGGATTTCCGGCTGCATGATCGTTTTAGATATACAAAAGATAGAGACGGTAATTGGGCATCACAAAGGCTGTACCCTTAAATTTCCTGCCAACACAATATCCAACAGTGTTGTGCAACGGTCTCGGTAGAAAAGAGACTACGCTCACAGCCTTGTTGTGAGAAAAAAAAGTCGGATGTGAGCAGTTTTGACTGTTTTACGCTGCTATCATAAATACTTACCAAAGACAGAAAAAGCGGCTTAGTCCGCTAAAAAGGGTAAAAAGATGAAAAATAATGCAAGGGTTGTAGTTATTGGTGGCGGCGTTGTGGGTGTCAGCACTTTGTATCATCTGGTCAAAAAAGGCTGGACGGACTGCGTGCTGATTGAACGTAAAGAGCTGACAAGCGGGTCAACATGGCATGCTGCAGGACTGCTGCCTTTGTTCAACATGTCTTATTCAGTTGGTCAGATTCATAAATATTCAGTTGATCTCTATGGTCGCCTTGAAGAAGAAACAGGGCAATATGCTGGCTTGTCACGTGTCTCGAATATCCGTCTAGCCACAACACAAGACAGGATGGATGAATATAAACAATATGCTGGCGTGGCTCAAACCATTGGCGTTCAGGTTGATATTCTGACACCCGACCAAGTTGTTGATATATGGCCACTAGCGGTAAAAGATAATCTAATCGGGGCAATTCGTCACCCTATGGATGGCTATATTCAGCCAGCGGACCTAACCCAGGCGCTGGCCAAAGGCGCACGTGATATTGGGGGTCAGATTTACCGCAACACAAATGTGACGGCGATCACGCTCACCCCATCTGGTGAATGGAAAGTCACCACTGATAAAGGTGAGATTATATGTGAACATGTTGTGTCTGCTACAGGAAATTTTGCCCGGCGCACAGGTGAGATGGTTGGTCTGGATATTCCGGTGATCCCTGTTGAACATCAATATATTGTCACTGAACCACATCCTGCCATTCAGGAGCGCCAGGATAAAGGCCTGCCTGAGATGGGTGTTCTGCGCGAATCTGACGGTTCCTGGTATATGCGTGAGGAAAATGGCGGTCTCATCCTTGGACCTTATGAGGTGGGTGCTCCTGTATGTTATTTTGACGGGCCGGATGATGATTCAGAATATGAATTATTTCAGGAAGATCTGGAACGGCTGATGCCGCATATTGAATCAGCGATTGCCCGTGTGCCGGCATTTGCAGAGGTTGGGGTGAAGAAGGTTTATAATGGCGCGATTGCCTATACACCAGACGGCAGTCCGATTATCGGGCCTGCTTGGGATTTGCCAAATTTCTGGCTGAATGAAGGGCATAGTTTTGGCATTACAGCTGCTGGTGGTGCGGGCTGGCAGCTTGCTGAATGGATAGTGGATGGCGAGCCGACAATTGACATGATGGGGGTTGATCCACGCCGCTATGGATCATATGCCACAAAGAGCTTTTTGAAAGAAAAGAATGAAGAGGCCTATGCCAATGTCTTCACCGTACATTATCCTGATGAGGAACGGGAGGCGGCCCGTCCATTACGTACTGCCCCCTGTTATGACCGTCTGAAGACTATGGGCGCGGTGTTTGGTCAGAAATTTGGCTGGGAGAGGGCAAACTGGTTTGCTCCGGAAGGCGTGGAAGCAAAAGATCGCTGGTCATTCCGTCGGTCAGACTGGTTTGACCATGTTGGTGCGGAAGTCAAGAACGTCAGTGAAAATTGTGGCCTGTTGGATATGTCAGCGTTTGCGAAATGCCGGATCAGCGGTCCGGGTGCTGAAGCGTTTCTCGATCAGCTTATTGCTAATAAACTGCCGAAAAAATTAGGGCGTGTGGTTCTTGCCCATGCGCTGGCCCCGCGCGGCGGCGTACATTCAGAATTTACTATTATGCGTGAATTAGAAGACAGTTTTTATCTGGTTTCTGCGGGGGCAACCCAGCGGCTTGATCATGACTGGCTGAAGAAACATATGCCTGATGACCTGTCAGTCACATTCACAGATGTTACCAATGCGGTAGGAGTGTTGGTTCTGGCCGGGCCAAAGGCGCGAGATGTGTTGCAGAAACTGACCCGGACGGATTTATCCTCTGCTTCGTTTCCCTGGCTGTCTGCCAAACAGATTGATGTCAACTTGGCGCCATCTGTGGCTGCCCGCGTCAATTTTGTAGGTGAACTGGGCTGGGAACTTCACCACCCGATTGAATATCAGAACCATATTTTTGATGCGCTGATGTCAGCTGGGGTAGAGTTTGGCCTGAAACCTTTTGGGATCCGTGCTATGGATGCAATGCGGTTGGAAAAATCATACCGTATGGTTGGCACAGAAATGAGCATTGAATATGCAGCGCTTGAATCCGGACTTGATCGGTTCGTGCAGTTGCAAAAGCCTGACTTTATCGGTCGTTCAGGACTCTTGGCCTGGCAGGAAAAAGGGTTTGCAAACAGCTTTGTTACACTTGAAGTGAAAGACACAACAGACAGAGATGTTATCGGTGGAAATCCAATTTACAAAGAGGGTAATTTGATTGGCCGGGCAACATCTGGTGGCTATGGGTTCAGGATTGGAAAATCACTTGCGCTAGCGATGGTAGCCCCTGACTGCACAGATATCGGCACGTCGCTTGAAATTGATATTCTGGGCGAACGGTTTGCAGCTGAAATTGTTGAAGAAAGCCCGTTTGATCCAGCAAATGAACGTCTGCGGGTCTAACCTGCAGAAACATTTATGACTATGCAAAAGGAAATTAAGTGATGGATGATACGCAGCCAGAACGGAAAAGCCGCCGTGGCGGTGGGCGCGGTGCACGCCGTGAGGCCAGAGGAGCAGCTCAGGCTGTGAGCGCGCCATATCTGGTCAGAAAAACAGTTCCTGTTGATATCTTAAGTGAAGAGGCTTGCCATTTGATCGAAGAAAACGCCGAGACCGTTCTGGAAGAAATTGGGATTGATTTCCGTGATGATCCAGAAGCGCTGGTTATTTTGAAAGACAAAGGCTGTGACATTAAAGGTGAGCGGGTACATTTTCCGCGCGGATTGGCCCGTTCTTTGTGTAAAACAGCGCCGTCATCCTTTACCCAGTATGCCCGAAACCCAACTAGAAATGTTGAAATTGGTGGAAATAACACCGTATTTGCGCCTGTTTATGGTCCGCCTTTTGTTCGCGATTTGAATGGTGAACGCCGCTATGCAGAGATTGAGGATTTTAACAATTTTGTGAAGCTGGTCTATATGCTGCCCGGCCTTCATCATTCAGGCGGAACCGTTTGTGAGCCTGTTGATCTGCCTGTGACCAAGCGGCATTTGGATATGGTCTATGCGCATCTGCGTTATACGGATAAGCCTTTTATGGGCTCAGTGACCGCGCCCGATCGTGCAGAGGATACTCTGAATCTGGCCAAGATTGTCTTTGGTGAAGATGTTGTTGGCCCGAAATGTGTTGTGGTTTCTTTGATTAATGCAAACTCGCCGATGACATGGGATGATACCATGCTGGGAGCGCTAAAAGTCTATGCGCGAGCTGGGCAGGGCACGATTATCTCGCCCTTCATTCTGGCAGGCGCAATGTCACCTGTTTCTGTTGCTGGCACTCTTACACAGATATTGGCGGAAGCGATGAGTGGAATTGCCTTCGCCCAGGCTTTGAAACCGGGTTCGCCGGTTATATTTGGGAGTTTTGCCAGTTCCATTTCCATGCAGACAGGAGCACCAACCTTTGGCACACCTGAACCAGCCAAGGTTTTGTATGGCTGCTCAAAACTTGCCCGGCGGCTGGGTGTGCCATTCAGGTCAGGCGGGTCTCTGACAGGAGCAAAAACAACAGATGCGCAGGCAGCCTATGAATCAGCCCATACTTTATTGCCGACGGTTCTAGGGGGGGTGAATTTTGCTTTGCACTCAGCAGGCTGGTTGGAAGGCGGACTGGTTGCTGATTATGCCAAGCTTATTCTTGATGCTGACCAGCTCACCATGATGGACAGCATGGTTAACGGGATTGATGTATCAGAAAATGGCCTCGCAATGGATGCTTTGCGTGAAGCTGGACCAGGCCAGCATTTCCTTGGCGCTAGCCATACACAGGCTAATTTTGAAACAGCGTTCTGGCGTTCATCCATGGCGGATAACACGACGTTCGAACAATGGGACAGTGATGGACGTATTGAAGCAGAAGCAAGAGCGCGTAAAAAGGCGACTGATATGCTGGCCGCCTATGAAGCACCGGCACTAGATCCGGCGATAGATGAAGCGCTTATGGCGTATATCGCTCAGCGCAAATCTGCCCTGCCCGACACCGAATATTAATGACAAAAGAAATAGGTAAAGGCTTTATTTCAGCCTGTTGCTCACCGAATAGCCATATTCGATAGCAGCGTCTTTCAGCCAGGTTTCCACATAATCAGCAAAGCTGGTTCGGCATATCAAACGAAAGCGGTTTTCCACCTCGCACATTAGCGTGACTGATACCCTCTCCAGACTGGACTGGGCACACTGGCCAGGCAGGAAGACAGAAACATGCAGGTCCAGCGCGCAGCCCTTGGCTAGAATTTCTCGCACATAAGGACCGTTTAGCTCATATACAGCCAGCGCGTCTGATAAAAGGGTCAGCTGAAAATGTTGATCTTTCAGCTGTGTGCAGAGGGTGCGGTGCAGTTCTGCTGCATCCTGATCTGCGCATACCAGAAGGCTTTCATCTGGCCCTAGCCAGAGCGCGCGTCTGTCCCCGCTGACCGAAAATCTATTTGCTTCCTGTGGCAAGGCTGTGCCGAAATGCCGACTCATGATTTTGCTTCACATCCTCCGCTGTTGCGCAGATTCATTAGCCCCTGTGGGTGATAGTTTATCTGCAGGCAATCTTCTTGCCGACCCTCAGGGTTTGGCATCTGTTCGGGCAGCGTGGAAGACTGGGGTTGCTGCGCATCGGATTTAGTTTGCGCCATTTAACCGGTCTCCTTCCGCATCATAAAAGCTAGTATCTGTTATCCGGGCTTTAATCGGCGGCTGCCCGCCGAGCATAGGAATGTAAACGGTCTGGCCCATCAGTTCATGCCCGCCTTTGAGCAAGCCCATCGCAATGGAATGGCCAAGATTAGGGCTAAAATAAGATGAAGTTACATGTCCCAGCATCGCCATAGGTGTAGGCTGGTCAGGGTCTAAAACTGCATGCGCGCCTTCCGGTATAACTTTATTTGGGTCGTCTGTCAGCAGGCCAACGAGCTGTTTTCGCCGCGGGTCAGCCATTGAGACCCGCTCAAGTGCGCGCTTGCCAATGAAATCAGTCTTTGTTTTGGACACAATCCATTCCATGCCTAAATCAAGCGGTGTGACAGTTCCATCTGTTTCCTGACCAACGATAATAAAGCCCTTTTCTGCCCGAAGCACATGCATAGCTTCTGTCCCATATGGGGTCAGGCCGAAAGCTGCGCCTGCTTTCATTAGTGTTGACCAGAGGGCTGCGCCATATCGGGCAGGTACATTAATCTCATAAGAC
>DEBO01000059.1 GCA_002348585.1 Alphaproteobacteria bacterium UBA2954
TACAGGCCTTCCTCATAAATTGAATTTGCATCAGCCCCAAAACCACGCCCACCAATATCAACAATGTGCGCGGTACAGGCAAAGAAACCAACCAATTGCCCCACCCGGAAAGAGGGCGTCACTAGAGTGATATCATGCAGATGACCTGTGCCTAACCACGGATCGTTCGTGATGTAGACATCACCTTCTGCCATGCTACTGCGGCCAATAACCCTGATGAAATGACCAACAGCATCAGCCATTGCATTCACATGGCCTGGGGTGCCTGTGACCGCCTGTGCCAGCATCTCGCCTGTTTCATTATACACCCCTGCAGATAGATCTCCTGCCTCTCGCACGGAAGTTGAAAAAGCCGTTCTGACCAGGGCCTGTGCCTGTTCCTCAACCACTGAAATCAGCCTATTCCACATCACCTGAAGGGCAACTGGTGATATCTTTTTTCTGGCATTGTTCATATTTTGGGGTCTGCTCATGTTTGACTTCCATCCTGTTTGGCGAATACAACGATAGTCCCATCACCGCAAGCTACTGCATCCCGACTCGAGGGGACAATAATTGTGGTCTCATCCTCCGTGAGCATTGCAGGCCCGATAATCAGCGTTGTGTCTTTCACTGCGTCTCGTTGCGCAACTGTGGCATTCACAAAAGTGGACAGCGCAGGGTCAAAAAGGGGACGGGTATTTGTTGTCTCTAGGGTTCTCTGATGAGCTTGTTGCTGGACAAGGCGAGCTTCTGGCGGATCAGTATAAGCATTGACTGACCACACTGTGATTTCAATTTCCATACCCGCAACTGTTCTAGCAAAAAGCTGTTCATATTCCCGCTCAAAACAAGTTTTGTAGTCACCCGTATCAGGCTTTGTGATGTGCTGAACGGTCAGCGGCACAGGAATTTCCCAGCCTTGCCCTGCATAGCGCATGTAAACTTTATATTCTGTTTTGATATTAGCATCTCGATCGCAACTGCGCACAAAGGCAGAGGCTTCCTTTTTCATATCGGCAAATAATTGCTTTACTCTCACTGGATCAAATGAAGACAGTTGCATAAACACTGAATTATTAGCTTCAAAACTGAATGGGGCACGCAAGAAACCAATGGCGGAACCCACGCCTGCGCCTTGCGGAATAAGACAACGGCTTATTCCTAGCTTCTCACACAAACGTGCTGCATGAAGTGGAGCTGCCCCACCAAAGGCGATCATCGTATATTCTGACAAATCCTCACCATTTTCAACAGCATGCACACGCGCAGCGTTGGCCATATTTTCATCGACCATCTCCGCCACACCCCAGGCGGCTTCCACCGTTTCCATATCCAGTTTCGAACCAATATAAATATCAAGGGCCTGTGTAGCGCGCTCAGTGTAAAGAGGGATACTACCACCAGCAAATCCTGCCGGATCAAGCTTGCCCAAAATCAAATCGGAATCTGTTACCGCAGGAGCTGTCCCCCCTCGTCCATAGCAGGCTGGACCGGGCTGCGAGCCTGAACTTTCAGGCCCTACCCTAATCTGACCTAATGAATCAACATGAGCCAGCGACCCGCCGCCTGCACCAATTTCAACCATATCGATCACAGGAATTGAAATCGGCATGCCAGAGCCTTTCTTAAATCTGTAGGTACGAGCAACTTCAAATGTCCGGGTAGTCTTCGGGGTGTAATCTTTTACCAGACAAATCTTGGCTGTTGTACCCCCCATGTCAAAGGACAGCACCCTATCTATCCCATGGCTGGCGGCAATATGTGCGGCAAATACAGCGCCACCAGCAGGCCCTGATTCAACAAGACGCACCGGAAATTCAGCTGCATTTTCTAGGCTAATAATTCCACCTCCTGAATGCATAAGAAAGACAGGGCAGTAAGCCCCTTCTGTTGCTAACCGCCCTTTGAGTCGGCTTAAATATCTTTTCATCAGGGGCTTAATATACGCATTCGCAATCGTTGTATTGAACCGTTCATATTCGCGCATCTGCGGAGAGACCTCACTGGAAAGAGAAATCATCACATCAGGCAGACGATCGGCAAGTACCTTGCCTATCATTTGCTCATGGCTATCATTTGCGTAGGAATGCAACAGGCCAACAGCAATACTTTCATAGCCGAATTGGGCCAACCTCTCCACTAGCGCATCAATTTCAGCCTTTTGAAGAGGAATTAGAATTTTGCCATTTGCGTCCATACGCTCATGCACCACATACCGATGATCACGGGTCAGTAACGGGGCAGGCAAGGTAAGATTCAAATCATATTGTTCAAACCGGCTCTCTGTGCGCATTTCAATAACATCACGAAAGCCTTGGGTAGTGATCAGGGCAGTTTTTGCCCCACGGCGTTCGATAATCGCGTTGGTAGCCAATGTTGTGCCATGAATAATCTGGCTGATTTTATCAGGCTTGATAGTGACTTGTTTACAGACAGTCTGTAGACCGGTAATAATAGCGTCTTCTGGTGTATCGTAAGTTGTTAGGATCTTGGTCGAAGCCTGCACACCGTTACTGCATTCCAATACCAAGTCGGTAAATGTCCCACCAATATCAACGCCCAGCCGCCAGATTTCAGCCATTTCATGTTATCCTTTTACCACAGTGACATATGAATGCCTGAGAGCGTGTCTCTGTATCATTCCTTCATTAACATTTTACTATCTGCCAATACCTCCTAAACATTCAAGGTTTCTTTTACATCCCGACTTATACCAATCCATCGCGAATGAAGGTAATTCCCCATAATTTGCTCTGTTCATTATCATTGTTGACTACCTTTTGGGTATGATCATGTGGACACTGATAGGCCGATTTGGGATGTCCATCTTCCTGCATAAAACATCTGATTTCTTTTTTATGAAAGTGTTTGTGAAATTCACCATCCCAGTGATTTTTCTGTTTCGGCCCATCACAGCCGGCTTTCTGCTGAATAAGCTGCACCCGCTTAATGTGGCGTGGTTCTTCTATATGATCAGGTTCTATGTTGTCCCATTAGTGCTGGGCCACAGCGTCATAGGCGTGCTGTCTTTCCCGCTGGAACCAGAAATTGCCCTTGTAATTTACGATAATGAGAATTTCCTTCTGACTAAGAACCAATAAGCTGGCTAATCTAGGGCAATAAGGACAGCTGCCTGTCTTCAGGTTTAGCATGCTGCCTGACCGGTCTATTCCGGCTACCTAAACGGGCATAGACCTGACGGGCGATATCCGCAAAACCATCTACATTCCGGGCGTCTCTCATCCGGGCGCGCGCCTGTTTCATTGCTGTTTCATTAATAACAAGAGGAAAGGGATAATGTTTTCCCAACGGACTGGCCAGATGATGGTTTAGGTCAGTTGACATTTTCCACGGTTCATGCAGCCATTGCGGGCTGATGTCTGCAAGTTCAGGCACCCATTTTCGGATAAATTTGCCTTCAGGGTCCTGGTCATAGGATTGTTTGACAGGGTTGTAGATTCGCAAGGTGTTAATGCCTGTCACCCCTGACTGCATTTGCAGCTGGCTGTAATGAATGCCTGGTTCATAATCTGTGAATTGGCGAGCCAGATGCGGGCCAAACTGGCGCCAGTCCAGCCACAGATGGTATGCGGCAAAGCTGACTAACATAGCTCGCATCCGAAAATTCAGCCAGCCCGTCTGATTTAGTGAGCGCATACATGCATCAACAAATGGATAGCCCGTTTCCCCCTGACACCAGGCCTTTAAAAATTCAGAATTATGAAACGGTTCACGCAAGCCTTCAAAGCCACGATGCATGCACACCCTATCCAAATCAGGCTGGTCTTCCAGCTTCTGCATGAAATGACAACGCCAGACCAGTCGAGATGAGAAACTGGATAGGCTGCGCTTAAACATCTGATCTTGTGGGCCGAGCTGGGCACGCCTTTCAGCAACCGCCTTTTCAACTTCACGGACAGACAGTGTCCCAAAGCTGATATGAGGGGACAGGCGCGAGCAGACTTTGCTGGCAGAATGTGGCGCAGACATACCGTGCTGGTAAGAGCGAGCCCTGCTGGTCAGAAAACTGCGCAGAAGATCTGTAGCTGCCTTCCGGCCACCTGGCTGGACATCACCGGTAAGGGCTGCGCCAAACAAAGGGTCTGATTTTGGAGGGATAAGACCTGGGTCAAGCCCCTGAACGGGCGACAGGGTAGTTGGCGGAGATAACACATCGTAAGCCATCCGACGCGCCCGCACCGCAGACCACTTATCTCTGCTAGACAGGCCTCTGACAACACCGTTAAACGGATAGTCACATAAGGGGATATGTCTGGAACGGCACCAGTCAGCGACCTGCCTATCCCGAGCATAAGTCCAGCTGTTTCCTGTTTCCTGATGAGCGTGAACCGCTAAGATTTCATATCTTTCTGCTATTTTAGACAGCACATCTGTCACAGACCCCGTTCTGATACATAAGGGCTGACCACAACGGGCGGTATGATCCCGCAGTTCGTGCAGACAATCTTGGATAAAAGCCCATTGCCGGCGGGACGCAAAAGGCTGGGCCCAGTAATCGGGTTCAACCACATAGAGTGGCAGAACTGGCAGACCTGTTCTGGCCGCAGCCAGCAAAGGCTTATGATCAGGCAGCCGCAAGTCCCGCTTGAACCACACCAAATGCACGGAACTTTGTTTTTTGGTGACCATCATTCCCATAGCAAGGCTTTCCTATCCCTCATTCCCTCCGTTGAGATAATTCATTCAGCAGCAAAGTCACCTGCCTTTGCTCTTCTAATTTTGTTTGACCCAAGGAAAAGAAACAGGAACACTAAAGTCCTACAGCGTACTGATGGTCTGCCACACCGCTTTTATGAGTTCTCACACTAAGGAATGCAAACACATCAATAGACGCCAAAAGCCATTATCTGAGAAAGTCCGCCAGCCAATAGGTGCAGATAACTTTAAAGGACTGTTTTTCATGGCTGTGGGCATGTTTCTGTTTTCAGCTGTAGATGCGCTAGCAAAATTTCTAACAGACAGTTTGCACCCTTTTCAGATTGTCTGGATAAGACAGCTTGGGCTGGTCTTTGGCACCTGTCTTTTGCTGGGGATGTATGGCCTTCGTATCTTCATTACAACTCATCCTGTTCTGCAATTGGGACGGGGAATTCTGGCAGCAGGGTCCGCCACATTATTCATTATTGCGATCAGTCAGGTACCTTTAGCTGATGCCATTACTGTGACCTTTATTGCCCCCCTTGTTGTCACTATACTGAGCGCGGTTTTACTGGCAGAAAAAGTAGGGCTGCACAGATGGAGCGCAATCATTGCCGGTTTTGCAGGTACAGTTATTGTTATACGCCCAGGCTTTGAAAACTTTCACCCTGCCTTGCTAATGGTGTTTTTGGCCGCTATCTTATTTGCCGGCAGGCAAATTATTTCGCGCCTGTTAAGTAGCAGTGACAACGTTTATACAACAGTTGCCTATACTGC
>DEBO01000004.1 GCA_002348585.1 Alphaproteobacteria bacterium UBA2954
CATCACCGCAATTCCGTTTTTAAGTGCCGCATCTGCCAGCACAGGCAAGCCTGTTTCAAGCGCTAGAGGGGCATAACCCATATCCCCATCTACAGAAATTACCGACGCTAAGTCATGATTAATTTTTGGTTTTGCTGACCCATTGACCTTGCCTGACCGAAGCGAGGCGACATAACCAGGCACCCGGAACAGGCCGTGCGAGACTGACCCATCACGTTCAGCTGTGGTGACAGTCCGGGCAAGTGCGGCAGTATTACCCTCATCACAGCCTTGTGCACGAAACACAGTCAGGGCAAGTGTTTCAATTTCAGCTAGGCTAACAGCAGTCTTCTCCGGTGATGCCATAATCACGGTCTCCCTATACTTGTTTATTTCCACTGCATCCTGCAGGCCATGGTCGTCTGCCTGAAGAAAGAGATGGCTGTCTTCTGTTCTATCTTAGCTAGCTTTTTCAGTCATTATCAACCAGCCCTGCCCCTGCCCCTGTCTGACGCGAGGTTTCTGTCGCCGGAACATAAGTCAGATTCGCCCGCGCCTCTAGTGCCTCCCAGACGGAAAGGTCAGTATCAGTATGATGATAAAGCACGGCTGAAGAAGCAACTTGACCAGATTGATAGCTTAGCGTCCAAACCTCGGTCTCTGGCAGGCCATATTTTAGCGCAGAGGCATTCCTTATCTTAATAGCATCAGCTTTATGTGAGGCCTGGAGTATGAACACTCCGCCAAAGCGCTGAATAGCACAGACCAAAAGTCCAATCAGCAACATCTCATCATCTGTTTTTTCAATGAATACTGTACCTATCTGCGGATTGGCCAATAACCAGTCAATTACAGCAATGCCTTCGATATGCGGGCGCAGATGGCTGACCCTTAGCTGGTCTGTGGAACGGCCTTCACCTCTCAAAACCAAGTCAATCTGGACAGTGGCAGGTAGATGTGCTGAAGCCGCCTCATGCCCCTCTAGCAGCACCAGCAACTGAGCAAGACCATCGTGACCCGAACATTGCAGCAGTGCGGCCGCTTCTGCCAGATCCTCTGCACGGTCCACAGCCAGCCCAGAGCCAATACAGGCCTTACGGGCAACCTGTAAAACCTCATTTGCAGAACAGGTACGTCTCAACAAATCAACTGCTTCACATACAACACAGGTAGAGGCCAACTCATGCCGGATTCAGCGCAAACAGCCAGTCATCTAGATCTTTCTTATCAGGATGGCCTAAATCTGCAGCTGTGGGTGCGCCCTGATAAAGGGTAATGCGCGTCCAGCGATCTGATTTGGGGTCAAATTTACTGGCTCCGAAAAAAGATAACTTACATCTTAAAAGATCAATAGGCCGGCAGTCCCCACCAACCAGATTATCCCTAATCTCACCGTAAGGATAACGGGCTGTTGTCTGCACACGCCTTACAATATGGCGTAGTTCAGGATGATGAATCAAAAATTCAGCAACCGTAAGGCTGTCATCAGCACTCTTTAATGCACGACGCAGTTCAGCCACATAGGCAGGGATGTTAAACGGCATTTCCCGTTCTGCGCCCTCTTCGTCATAACGATTACCCATACGCGGTTCTAGCTTCTCTTCTGACACATACCAAAAATGCGCCCGTGCAGACGGGGAAGACAAATCAATATCATTCGTCCAACGGTAATGTGTATCCACCAACGCAGACAATTCAGACAGGCGCATTGACGGATAGAGCTGCGGCGTAAAGGGATTAGCCATGCAGTCTGCCATCCCATCAATCTGTTCGGGAATCAGCTCGATCAGCACGGAAACCATCAACTCCTGCATCTCTTCAGAACAGGTCTTAACCCGATCAAACGCATCGGAAAAGGGGTTCAACACCGCCAGTGGCTGGTCACGCAGCAGATTTATCTGTTGTGCAAGTTCCTTGCGCAACTGCGCAATGCGCGCCATCTGAATAGGGTCGTCAACCTCCCACTGGTTGACATGGGCTGCCGCCCTGCTCATCAGAATAGAAAAACGAGACAGTTGTGCCGGTGTAGCTGCTTTAACATTACGTGCAGTTGCCAAAGCCACCTCACGGGCCATGACCCAGCTGTGAATGAGGCACGAGTGATTGACCAGAAAAGGGGCCATACCTAGCCCTGTTGAATTACCAACCCCGATATAACGCCGGACGAGCGTATCAAGGCAAGCTGCTGCTTTGCCACCTTTCGCCTGCGCACAATGTTCTGCCAGCAACAAGGTGAATTCACGGATTAAAAAGACAGTCAACATTTCTGCCTGAAACGGGCCAGTCAGCCCGGTGTATCCAGTCAGACGGTCACGATCCGCAATCCCAAATTTCCCGTTTCCGTATACAGCTGTTGTGCGCATCAGATAGCCGATTGCGGCCAGCTGGTCACTGTCAGGTTGAGCGCCGATAGCAAGCTGTTCAACAACATGCGCAAACAGACGCAATGATTTATTCGCACGCGAGAGTGTAAGCACCTTATCGTGATATATGCCGGCTTCCTGGCGGGTAACCTGATCGGCCAGATAATGGATATCCTGCTGTTTTGGTATGCCGTCGAACAGACAAAAGCTGGCATCCCATTTGGTGGCGATGACCCGATCTGTGCGATCGGCATCATCCAACGGACGGCTGAAAGCAATAAGTGAAAAAATCTTCCCGCTAACCGGCAGGGATAGGACCACATGACCATATCCATTCTGGTCTAGGGTATTCAAGGTGACGGTCATGCATGCATCCTCCGCAGCCACACGGCGGATAAAAGTGCGCACAAAGCTTAGCCGATGAGGAAAAAATGAGCCCAGACGCGAAAGCTTCATCACCTCATCGGGCGGGCGCAGCCGGGGCAGCGTCTGACCACATATTTTCGTTTGTTTTGCCTGCATAAGCTCTGTCGTTCAGCCTGTGATTTCGCCCTGAGCAAGAGCACCAAAATTCTTCTCATAAAACCGCAGCCAATTCAGCCCCATTACATTAGCAATTTCATCTGCTGAAAACCCAACCTCAGCCAGACCAACAGCAATATTGGGAAAATCCTTGATTCCTTCAAACCAGTTTGGTTGCGGCGGAAAGCCCGGTTGATCGGCACTGCCCTCGCCAAAATCACGTTCAATTGACCAGCGGCCATTGCGCATCCATTCAACCACTGAATCAGGCTGATCCTGGCAGAGATCAGAACCGATGCCTAGTGCATGAACACCATACCGTTCGGCCGCTATAGCGACCATTTCTGCAAAATCCGCCAATAAACAGCCGCTGCCCTCTTTTAAGTGATGTGGGTATAAGGAAAAACCGATCATGCCACCTGCATCAGTTAAGGCTTTAATCAACTCATGTGATTTGTTTCGCCTGGCCGGGTGCCACCAGCTGGGATTGGCATGGGTAATGGTGATTGGCCGGGATGAGCATTCAATCGCTTCAAAGCTGGACCTTTCAGATGAATGACTCATGTCCACCACCAATCCCACCCTGTTCATTTCTCTAATAGCCTGCCGACCAAAACGGGTAAGACCCGGATCTTCTGCCTCGTAACAACCCGTTGCCAGCAAAGACTGGTTATTATAGCTGAGCTGCATAAAGCGCACCCCAAGTTGATGCAGGATCTCAATGAGGCCGATATCATCTTCCATTGGTGAGCAGTTCTGCAAGCCATAGAAAATCGCTGTTCGGCCGGAACTGTGCGCAGCATGGACATCTGCAGCTGTGCGCCCAAACATCAACCTGTTTGGATGGGCAGTGATATGCCGGTTCCAGGTGATTATGTTTTCAACAGTTTGTCTGAAATTTTCATGATAGCAAATGGTCACATGAACTGCTGATAATTCGGCTGCTGCCATTTCATCAAACAAAGCGGCCGAGTACTTTGCATATTGCAAATTATCAATGAAGATAGGTGTTTTCGCCATTATGTGTCTTTCGCCGTCTGTTCATGAACAGTTAGGACAGCCGAGCTTCCAGCCATATTCCAGTCTGCAATAATTTTTCGTCATCTCCAAGCCCGGCTGTCAATTGAAGGCCAACACCAAGTCCGGCTGGCCCTGTTATACGCAACGGCCCGGACAAAGGCAGCGACAAACAGGGGGTACCGCACAGGCTCCATAAGGTATTACAGGCCGAATTACCTGTGCCGTTTTCAAAGGTTGGGGCCTCACCAGTTGCTGACGCGCTCAAAAGCCCGTCATAATCTGCAAAAACAGTAGCCATGAACGATCGGGCGTCTTCGCGCACAAGAAGGGCTTCTCGATAGTCTTTTGTGCTGAGCTCTCGGCCACGCCGAACCGCGTCCTTCGCATGTGCTGAGATTTTATCTGGCTGCGGGTCTATAATGGGGTGTAGGTTCTGGCTAATCTCAAAATCATAAATGGTTTTATGTGCAGCCTGAAAACGGGCGATTAGCTCCTGTGGCGCCGGAGAGAGATCAACCGCAGCCCCCAGGCGGGCGGCGATGGCTTGAAGTCCCTCATGCACATAGGTCTCCACCTGTTCATCATACAGCCCCTGCCACATCAATAGGCGGGGCGCAGAAATAGGCTCCAACTCAACCAGAGGTGGCGTATTCACAAGAACAGAGGAGAG
>DEBO01000110.1 GCA_002348585.1 Alphaproteobacteria bacterium UBA2954
ACACCTACCCCCCAAGAAACGCCTTGCGCACATCATTATCAGCGAGCAGGGCTTGCCCTGTATCAGTGTATCTGTTGCGCCCCTGTACTAGAACAAAGCCCTTATCAGCTATATGCAGAGCCTGTTTAGCATTCTGTTCAACCATCAAAATCGCAATTCCTGTGCGCGCCACTTCGATAATTCGGTCAAAGAGTTCATCCATCACAATCGGTGACACACCTGCTGTTGGCTCGTCCAGCATCAGAACTTTTGGCTGTGTCATCAGAGCCCGGCCAACAGCCACCTGCTGACGCTGGCCGCCAGACAGCTCTCCTGCAGGCTGATCTGCCTTCTCCCTCAATACTGGAAACAACTCCAACACCTGGGAGAGGGTATCAGCGACATCATCTGCACGCACAAATGCGCCCATCTCCAGATTTTCAAGCACTGTTAGGGATGGAAACACATTATTAGTCTGTGGCACAAAGCCCATGCCCTTGCGCACTCGTTCTTGAGGTTTCAGGGCGGTGATATCCTCACCATTCATCAACACCCGCCCAGACCGCAACCCCAGCATGCCAAACACAGCTTTCATCGCTGTTGACTTGCCAGCCCCGTTTGGGCCAACAACCACGGCAATTTCGCCTTCATCCACGCCAATGGTACAGTCATGCAGAATATCTGCATCCCCATACCCACCTGTCATTTCCTCACCAACAAGATAACGCATCTGCCTGCTGTCCTTTATCTATTTTTCAGACCCTTACCTAGATAAGCCTCAATTACATCTTCATTATTACGAACCTCGGCAGCAGAGCCTTCTGCAAGGACACTTCCCTCAGCCATCACGATCACTGGATCACATAAACGGCTGATAAATTCCATATCATGCTCAATCATACAGAATGTGTAATTCTTTTCCGCATTTAACCGTTGAATTGCATCACCGATTTTCTTCAGTAAGGTGCGGTTAACTCCTGCGCCAACCTCATCCAAAAAGACGATTTTTGCATCCACCATCATCGTTCGGCCAAGTTCTAGCAACTTTTTTTGCCCACCAGATAAGCGACCAGCAAGTTCATCAGCAACAAATCCTAGCTGCAGAAACTGAATCACCTCTTCTGCCTTTTCAGCCAGTCTCTGCTCTTCCTCACGGACTACAGATTGCCGGAACCAAGCATCTATAAGCCGTTCACCTGACTGATCGGCAGGCACCATTTTTAGATTGTCACGCACTGTCAATGTAGAAAATTCATGTGCTATCTGGAAAGTCCGCAATAGACCTTTATGGAACAACTTATGCGGCGGTAGACCGGTGATATCCTCACCATCAAGCAATACCTGACCGCTGTCCGGTTTGAACAGACCAGCTATTACATTAAATAAGGTGGTCTTACCTGCTCCGTTTGGGCCAATAAGGCCTGTGATTGACCCCGTTTCAATTTCCAAAGAAGCATCATTGACAGCACGGATGCCACCAAAGGATTTATGGATATTTTGGATCGAAATCATAAGACCAACCAGCAAATAAAACAAAGCCCAGGCATGATAGTCAGCCTGGGCTTTAAATAGGAGTTTTATGTCTAGCGATAACCAACAGTGGCGTTTTTACCACCCTGAACTTCGATCTCAGCATAGTTGCCAGCTGATTCACCTGCACCAACAAGTTCAACTGCTGAAGCGCCTACATAGTCAATGGAAAGTCCCTGACGTAGATATTTCAGACCTTTTGCAAGCTCGCCTGGAAAAATTTTCTCACCTGGTGCGTTGGCAACCTTCATCATGTGAGATTTGAAAACCTGGCTATCTGAAGATTTCGCTGATTGCATGGCCAGCAGAATCAATGCAGCGGCATCATAACTTTCTGGAGCAAACGGTCCAGCTGCAAAGCCAGCTGCTTTTGCCATATCAGAAAATTTAGCTGCGCCGGGGCTATCTGTTCCAGGTACTGTTCCAATTGAGCCATTCAGGTCAGGGCCAATAGCTGCAGGCAAGGCGTCACCAATCATACCATCTGGCATAAAGAACATATCAAACGCACCTGTGTCCAATGATGCTTGAATGATACCTTTACCGCCTTGATCCAAATATCCAGCCACAATCAAAATATCACCGCCAGCCTGTGCAAGCGCCGCAACTTCAGCGTTATAATCGCCCTTGCCATCTTCATGCGCCGCGGAAATGGTGATTTTACCACCCCGGCTTTCAAAGTTAGCCTTGATGCTGTCTGCTAAGCCCTTACCATAATCATTATTTACATAGGACATTGCAGCGGACATCATGCCCTTTTCAGTCAGAATATCGGCGACCACCTCACCCTGACGAGCATCAGACGGAGCAGTTCTGAAGAAAAGATCATTATCTTCAATTGTAGATAAAGCAGGTGATGTTGCTGACGGGGAAACCATCACCACGCCGTTGGCCATTGCCACATTCTGCAGAATGGCCGTGGTTACACCTGAGCAGTCAGCACCTACCATGGCATTAATTTTATCCGAGGTAATCAGTCGTTCAGCTGCTGCTGTGGCAGCAGCGGAGTCAATACAAGTTGAGTCACCTCTCACCGAACTAATGTTAGTTCCGCTCATAAACTCACCACTCTCATTAGCCTCAGAAATGGCCAGTTCAGCGCCCATTGCCATATCAGGGGTTAGTGATTCGATTGGGCCTGTGTAACCCAAAATGATACCTAGTTTCACATCAGCTGCAAAAACAGGCGTCGCCATCATGGCCAAAGCCATAGATGCGCTTAATAGTTTTTTCATTTTTCGCTCCCAGAACAATTCATTGTTTGCGGCGCCTCGGGCCTCTAAATTCACCCATGTACGCCGAACAATTGTCATGTTACAAATCAAATGCAATTCTGACAATATTTATACAACTAAAAATGCTTTTTGCTGGTTAGCTCACTCACTTGGCTACCTGAGGGGTAACCAGATCAATCTGGCCGATAATCTTGCAAGACGGGCAGTCCATCTGCCATTGCGGGACAATGGTTCTACACGCATCACATTGCCAACGACTGGCTCGCGGCGCATGGGCAGCTGCAAGCAAAGCTCTCTCACGTTCAGCGGCGGATTTATCATCTAGAATCTGCCCTAGTGACTTTGCCCGCTTATCAGCCAGTTCCACATTCAGAAGAAAATACTGATTTGAATGGCCCTTTTGTGATACCGCTTGCAAAGCGGAAGATGCAGATGCCCAAATCCCTCTTTTCAGAGCAGCTTCGGCAACAATCAGGCGGGCTTCATCCTTATTTGCCGCCTGTTCAGCAAGGCCAGACAAGCGGGCAACAAAATGGCCGTCATTATCCGAAGCCACTTCTGCTATCTGATTAGCCAGACGCTGATGCGGGACCGCTTTGAAAGCTGTCTCCAAACGTTTTAATGCTTTGCGGGAAGAAGAGGTGGCTTCCAAGCGAGCCAGCCTGATGGTTGCTTCAAGAAAAGACGGGTACCAGTTGAGAGCTTTTGTCAAATAGGATTGTCGGCTTGTATCATCTTTCTGCTGTTCAGCCAAACGCAAGCATAGATGGGCTGCCAGCAATTCGGGCTTATTCAGCTGGCCAGAGCGAAAATGTGCCGTATCAGACGGTAGCAGAGGTAGGGTGTTTTTCTGATTGACAGCTTCTTTGAAGAAGCTGTTCTTAGATGAGAGCAATCCCTCAAGCCGATGAAGGGCTGATTTCCAATTCTCACGGTTTAGATCCTCTGATAGCAAGACCAGATTCGCAGGTGTTGAATCTGCCTTCATGGTTAGGGCTGCACGGGCAGACATACAGCTTTTTTCAATTTCACCCTGATCCAAATGCAACCGCATCAATCCCAGATGTCCAAAATAGGCGGTGCCAGGCTGTGCAGATAAGGATTTGAAATAACGCTGCGCTGCCCTGTCATCTCCAATGGCATGAGCTGTTTGCGCAGAAAGTAAATCAGGCAATAAACCCTGCCCTAGCAACCGTTCTGCCCTTCGGGCCAACTTACGGGCCTCTGCCATATCACCTGCGGCAAAGGCCACCATGCCCTGCCCAAGCGCCTCATCACCGCGACGGCGACGGCGGGCCCGCCAATTATATCCTAGCCAGGACGGCCAGCTGACCACGCTAACCAATAATTTAACAATCAGCATGAGGCCTCCAAAACTCATAAGAAGACCTGTGACCAAAAAGCTTGTCATCATCTCAACCCGCCAGCCTAGCCAGTTAATGACCGTCACGCCCTGCTGTGTCGACAGCCAGCTGGCAATAAGCGCGGTCATCACACAAAATCCTAAAAATGCTATCAGTCGAATCATTGCTGCTCCTGGTCGGGCTGCAGCCGTTCAACAGACACCAAGCTGCCAAACCATTCTGTTACACCTTGCCACCAGCCAGATATAGACGGCAGCGATAAATTGGGCACAGCCAGTTCAGGCAAATGTTGCAAAAGGCCGTCTGCTTTTGGCTGCGTGTTGGATGAGGCCATGCTGTCAGCTTGCTGCTCAGATTTTTCCTGCTCAGGCCCAAAGCGGTTCAATGCAGCCATCTTCTCAGCCACAAGGGCAGATCGCGAATCAATCCTTTCGATATCTTTCATCAACGCATCACTAAACTGAGCAACCGAACTGGCCGTATTCTTTATCTGCTGATTAAGGCCAGAAAGATTATCCTGAACAGCCTGCAGCTCACCCGTCAGTGCTGACTGTTGTTCAGACAGCATTTGCATATCTGTATTAAGTTGATTGATCCTTATTTCCATATCTGCCTGCCAGCGATCATCTGACGAAGAAATAAAAAGCGGGGCAAGGTAAGGCCATAAGGACAGGCCAAGAGTGAAAATCACCGCACAAATCAGTACCCATGTCACAGGTGATATTTGTCGCAGCCTGTCCAGAGCAGGGGCAGCGGCAAGTTGGCCCTCAATAACGGTTTCAGCAGCAGAGTGCTGTTTTGTTTTTGCCTTCTGACTATTTGTCTTTTTACTGGAGGTCCGTTTTAAAACCATCTGCACTGCAGCTCTGCTGAATAATCAAGGACGTATTTGTCCAAAATGATTATTCCTGCAGAGGGCTTTCAGGTCAATTTTTGTGAGCTTTTTTTTACAAATTTCTGCTGAAACCAGTTAACGGACAACTGCAGAACCGCCTGTCTGTCAGGACTGTCTGCCTCAAAGGCTGGATAGCCCGCTGCACGCGCCTGTTCTGCTAGCCCTGCACTGGCCGCCAGAACTGTCAGTTGAACCGGTTTTACTGTCGGGACATATTCAGCCAACCACAGTTGAAACTGTTCGAGCGTCCGCGCTGAAAAGACAATTACGGCTGTTGGTTGTTCAGACAGCAAATGATCCTGGACCACCTGATAAGGGTTGAGCAGCCCGTCTGCACGATAGACAACCTGCCTTTTCACCGTGATCCCTTGTGCTTTTAGACAAGCTGTCATATCCAGATGAACATCCCGGCCAGACAACCACAAAAAGGGGCCAGCTGCCCCCTGCTGGCAAAGCTGACCAGCAAGGTCAGCCGCATTGCCCTTGCCCGCATAAGCGATTGCAAACCCCGCCTGTCGCAAGATATTTGCACCTCCGCTGCCCACACACCATACGGGCAGACAGCGCAATTCAGAAGAGGCGTCTAGCTGATTTGCAAGATAGCGACTGGCGTGTTTGCTAGTTATGATGATGCCCTTATAATTGCCAGTCTGATCTGCGCTGCTGAACAGCACAGGGGGGCCAGACATATAAGCTACTTGCAGCATGGGCAAGGCCACTGACTTCACAGCCCGCCTTGTCAGCTCTGCCACATCCGCATCACAGTCAGGCTGGGGGCGCAAACAGATGATCATTTAAAGCCTCCTGGAGCTGTTAGCTGAGTGTGTCTGCTGTCAGGCCAGACCATCAGGCAAGGAAGGCTTTGCCGCCACACATTTGCAGCAAGCGGAGTCCAAGTTCTGTACCGATCTGTTGTGCCTGTTCGCGGCTGCCTTCAGCCTCAGCTGCAAATTTCTGCTGCCCATCAGCAGATAACACCGCTGCCGATAGCAATAATCTGCCTGCAGCATCCAGATCAGCCATAGCCGATATAGGGGTGCGGCAGGACCCGTCCAAAGCAGCAAGAACCGCTCTTTCAGCAGTTATGCAATCTGCTGTCTCAGCACAATGTGCAGAAGCGAGGCAAGCCCTTACCGCATCTGCCCGGCTGCCAGACGATTTGATTTGTACGGCAATCACACCCTGGGCGGCAGCTGTTGGCATAATTGTCTCATCCAGACGGTGATAGTCACATTCAAGCTGAAGCCGGTTCAACCCTGCCATAGCCAGAATGATGGCTGCAAATTCTCCTTCGGCCAGCCGGGCAATGCGGCTGTTCACATTTCCACGCAGCAACGCAATTTCCAGATCCGGGCGATGATGGCGCAGGCATGCCGCCCGCCTTACAGAGGCTGTGCCTATGCGTGCACCTATCGGCAGCTCATCAATTGTACTATACGGTCCGACGAGCGCATCTCCCCTGTCCTCACGAGGTAGAACAACCGCTATCTCTGTACCGAGAGCAATCTGTGTTTCCATATCTTTAAGTGAATGAACCGCGGCATCTGCGCGCCCATCCAACAGCGCGGCTTCCAGTGTCTTGATAAAAACACCCTTACCACCAACATCCACTAGCGGGCGGTCAAGCGCCTCATCACCTGTGGTAGACAGGCCCAAAATTTCGGCCGGGACAGGCAGTATGGAGCGGCGCACCTCCTCCGTCTGTGCCATTGCCAATTTAGATTTGCGGCTGGCAAGGACCATAGGTGCCGTTGACAAATCTGTTTGCGAGCGGTCAATCATAGCGCTTTCATCTCACAGCTCATCACCGGATGTAAAGTCAGAACTGATGTCCGCATGACAGCCTTTTCTAACCTGCCCGCTGCGCTATTCAGCAACCTCACCATATGAGGAAAGCGGGGGGCAGGTGCAAATCAGGTTCCGGTCACCATAGACGTTATCGACCCGCGCAACAGGCGGCCAGTATTTGGACGCTGCCTGCCCAGAAATAGGCAGACACCCTTCTTGACGGCTGTAGGGATGAGCCCAGCTGTCTGTCAGCGAAAAAGCTGCTGTATGAGGGGCATTGACTAGGGGGTTGTCATCTGCCGGCCACTTTCCATCCTCAATCTGGCGGATTTCGTCACGAATACGCAACATGGCCTGAATAAATCTATCCAGTTCTGTTTTGGATTCACTTTCGGTTGGCTCAATCATTAATGTTCCCGGTACAGGAAAGCTCATAGTCGGGGCATGAAACCCATAATCAATAAGCCGCTTGGCAATATCCTCTGCATCAATGCCTACAGCCTGTTTGAACGGCCGGATATCAATAATGACCTCATGCGCAATAAAACCACCTGCCCCGCGATACAGAATATCATATGCGCCCTCGAGACTGGCAGCAATATAGTTTGCGCTTAGAACCGCAACCTGAGTGGCCTGTTTCAGCCCATCTGGCCCCATCATCCGAATGTAACCATAGGATATTGGCAGAATCAAAGGCGATCCAAATGGCGCAGCCGCAATCTGACAGGAAACAGAAGCAGTTCCTGTTTTGTTAATATGCTGAGGTAGAAAGGGGGTCAAATGAGAACGCACGCCAATAGGGCCCATGCCCGGGCCCCCGCCGCCATGAGGAATACAAAAGGTTTTATG
>DEBO01000160.1 GCA_002348585.1 Alphaproteobacteria bacterium UBA2954
AAAGACAAAATTTGCGTTGCCATCGGGCAAATAGTCAATTTGGGGCATGAACCGGTAAACTGCCAATCCCGTTGATGAAATCATTAGCACGACAATCACCAGGCCGACCATACGGCGTTTCACCGTGAACCGAGCATAGCTGACCACTGCAATATGGATGAATTTTGCCAGTCTATCAACGACAGGAAGCCTGAACGGACGTGCATAGCGTCCAGCATCGCCCTTCAGCAGAGCGGCTGATATTGAGGGAATGACGGTTGCTGATACAAGCACCGAAATGAGAACGGCAACACAAATAGCAATCCCGATATCTCGGAATAGTTGGCCAATTGGTAAATCAAGCAGAATGACAGGAATAAAGACGATGACTGTTGTCAGTGCAGAGCCTAGTATTGGAGCCCAGACCTGTCTTGCGCCATGATAAGCAGAATTAGCAGCATTTCTGCCCGCCTGCCTAAGTCTAAAGATGTTTTCCTGAGAGACAATGGACGCATCAACCACCATTCCAACAGCAAAGGCAAGGCCGGCAAGAGAAATGACATTAATGGATAACCCCAAAGCTGCAATGACGACAAAGGTGCCGATGACAGAAATGGGGATAGCTGCAGCAATAATCAATGTTGGGGCAGCTGATCTAAGGAATAAAATTAGCACGGACAGGGCAAGCAGGCCGCCTAACCAGATATTCTGCTTAACAAGTTGCAGAGCAGATTCGATATATTTGGTTTCATCATAAACCACTTTCAAATCTAGACCAAGCTGGGCCAACACACTTTGGTTAAGGGTGTCAATGACAGTTTGCATTTTCTGCATTGTCTGGACCACGTTTGTTCCCTGTTCACGAAGGGCATTTAGGATCAGAGCATTCTTGCCATTCAGCCGTCTGAAACTCGACCTCTTCTCCATCTCCAGTTCGATATCCGCAATATCCCGCAATAAGATAGGCACTAGTTGGCCATCTGCTGTCATGTCATTGCGGATGACAATTGCACCGGCTGTTTCTGGAGTAAACAGGTCAGATTGTGTCCGCACTGCGTAGGTGCGCTTACCCTGATCAACTGTGCCAGATGAAAGGACGGCCGAGGATTGGCGTAATGCGTCTACCACTTCTGAGATAGATAGGCGGAAGCGAACTAGTTTTTCTGGATGAATACGGATTGACATTTGTTGACTACCACCGCCGTAATACGTCATTTCAGCAACACCTGGAACACGTTCAAGCCGAGAGACAAGTTCGTTATCAACAAAGTTACCTAAGGTCTCCACATCTATCTGTTGTCCAGGAAGAGCAGTTAGGGCTAATCTAGCAATTGGGCTGTCATCAGAATTTGATGTTCTGACTTGCGGTGCTTTGGCTTCTCTCGGCAGATTTGTGATGCCAGACAGTTTGGTCAGTAATAGGGTAAGTGCCTTATCCATGTCGGTACCAACAGCATAAGTCAGTGTAATCCGAGCTGATCCATAACGAGAATTTGACGAAATTTCTTCAACAGATGATAAATTTGATAGCTCATCTTCTAGGCGATTAACAATTTCTCTGTCTACATCCTCAGGCGTTGCCCCAGCCCAGTTCACACGCACCTGGAAAATGGGTTTTTCAATGTCAGGACTCATCTGAATAGGGATTGTCCGTGTAGCAACAAAGCCAAACATGACAATCAGAAACATAAAGGCGATAACCGCTATCGGCCTCTCAATTGCTGATTTGATAAATGAATTCATAATTGTTCTACTGTTTTATTCTGACTTGCTCCATTTTTTAGCCTGGCCGGGCTTTTTTGGAGAGCCATTCTTATTTTTACTCTGGCTGTCTGGAATTTGAACTTTGCTGCCATCTGATAGCCCCTCATTTCCCTTCACCACAATGACGTCTCCTGCGGCCAGACCATCTGTTATGATCACTTTGTCGCCATCTGTGCCGCCAAGGCTCACCCTGCGGCGACTAACAGTTTCATCCACAACCACAAAGACCACATGTCCACCTGATACAGGAATAAGCGAATCCTGGGGAACCGTTACAACTGGCACGGGTGGGCTTGTTGGAATAAAAACATTCACTGGGGTATTATCAGCCTGGAGATCTGCCGGCAGATTGACAGCAACCTTAAACCGCACTGTTCGTGTTCCTGTCCGTGTATTTTCTTCTGGCAGCGTTGCTCTGAAAATCAACTGAAGTCTGTTGTTGCCGGCATTTCGGAGGGACCTAACATTATGGCGTTCGGCTTTTACCTGTCCAGCCTGCTCAACAAATGGGATAAAGTCAGCTGGAATTTGGGCTTCAATTTCAAAATTGGCCTGGTTGCGAATCCTAGCAATACGCTCACCTTTCCGCATAAACCGGTTGTTTCCTTCAATTAGATCTACAAGTTGTCCAGATATGGGGGCGAGAAGTTCGGCTGATTTTATATCTCTGTCCAGCTCATCCAGGTCAAGGTGAAGCTTTTTTATTTGGATGGATAGAGCAGAATCCTGTGCCTGCAACTCGCTGATAGCCTGTTGTCTGACCAGCAGCTGTTCCTCAGCAGAAAGCAGATTGGTCTGCACGGTCTCAAATGCTTCGACTGACAATGTGCCTTTGCTAACCAAATTCTTTGCGCGGTCTGCCTTTTGGCGCAGTAAGCGCAACCTGCTTTTTGCAACCTCTGTCAGCTGCTGTCTGAATTTTAGGTCTGTTTGCGCCTGTTGTTTGTTCTGCTGTGTTTCTTCCAGGTCTAATTTTGTGCGGCGTTGCTGTATTTGTAAATCAGCTGTATTTTGCTTGGCCAACTTTTGACCCCTTTGAACAAAATCACCTGTCCTCAACTCCTCAATTTTTGTTACCGCTGTTAGCGGTGCACTTATCTCATAGGGCGGTCCGGATCTTACACGGCCTTCAATGACGATTTGGCGAGCAAGAACTTCAGATTTGGCGATGCTAGTCTCAACATTGACGGCGCGCTTATATTGTGCTGAAGCAGTCCATGAAGCCAGAACAGATATCACAACTATAAATAAAAGCAGCTTTGCTTGAATGGCGGTGGTGGACAGACCCTTAAGCATAACAAATTTTTCCAAAGCTGATGGCGCTGCTGGATGCAGCTTGAACTGAATATCCTCGCAAAAGGTATGGAAAATTATATAATGACTTGATGTGTTTCCAAACATAAAAAAACGGAACCTGTTCAAAACAAGGTTCCGTTTTTTGATTTACCGCTGAAGTTCATACCTCACGCTAATAGGTCATGACATGAGTGGAGAAATTTTACGTTTGGAAGGGGCTTTATTCAGGCAGCATCATCATCCTTGTTCGCCCATAATCTAACAAAATCATTTATCTCTTCCCGTTTCAGGCCAATATCAGCCAATGTTCTGTCATCAAGTCGATTCAGTGAAGAAACTGCACTTGAATATTCCAACCAAGCCTTAAGGCGACCAAGGAAAGTTGGTTGGTTGTCATTTGTAGCGTCCTTTGTTTGAGTCATTGGTAGGATTCCTTTCATGAATGACGTTTCTTCTATCCGCTTTAACACGAAAAATTATCAAGTTGAGAGTGGTTCAATTAAAGCCTGTCATTATTTGGTGAGCCTCTGTTCATATAGGACATATATGCTGACTTAGATTTGTTTTAAAATATTGAAATTTCATATTTTTAAAATTTTTTGTTCTGTAATTTTGATTCAATAACTGTCACCATTTGTGGCAAAAAAGATAGCTTTTGAACGCTTTTTGTAATTTTATGATCAGGTGCAGTTTATTTGTTTATTTTGATGTTCATATAAATGAGGATTTGCAACACTGGACGGGGCGCATAAATGCAAAGACAGGTTAAATCCTATGATGAATCGGTCAGATGTTTTTCAACTTCATTATGATGGCATAAATGGTCTTTGCATCTATCGTTGCTACTTTTTTTGTGAAAAGGTTCTTAAAGAATGAGCCAGAGCGTATCAAAAGGGTTTGTCTGTCGAAATTGTCAATTGGCAGGCCATTATGGTTTTCATGAAGAACAAGACAGGCTTGCCATACCTAATTGTCCGTCATGTGCCAGTCCGAGGGTGGTTTTGCACGCGGAGTTATTTTCTTTAACCATGGCTCATATCGACTGTGATGCGTTTTATTGTTCTGTTGAAAAACGGGATAATCCAGACTTGCATGATAAGCCGGTTATTGTTGGTGGTGGAGAGCGCGGTGTTGTTGCTGCAGCCTGTTACGTTGCACGTAAATATGGTATTAGGTCTGCCATGCCGACTTGGCGGGCAAGAAAGGCCTGCGCTGACCTTGTAATCATAAAGCCCCGGATGAAGCATTATCAGCAAATCGGCAAACAGATAAAACAAATGATGTTGTCTCTCACGCCGTTGGTTCAACCCTTGTCGATAGATGAGGCTTTTTTGGATTTGTCCGGTACAGAAAAAGTCCATAGGAAAACTCCAGCTGAGGCACTTGTCGCTTTTCAAGCCACAGTTAAAGCAGAGATTGGTTTAAGTGTTTCTGTCGGTCTAGCGCCAAACAAATCAATGGCGAAAATTGCCTCAGATCAGGATAAACCAGATGGCTTCTATGTGATTGGGCAGGCAGAGTCTAAAAGCTGGCTTAATGACAAGCCTGTTAAAATTCTTTTTGGTCTGGGGAAGGTGGCGAGCAAAAACTTAAATTCTGTAGGTTTGCAGACCTGTGGGGATATCGCAGCTTGTTCGCCGGCAAAGCTGGAAAGTCTCATTGGTCGCGATGCCAGACGAGTAAAGCAGCTAGCCTGCGGTATTGATTCGCGTCATGTTGAAACCAGCCGTGATGCCAAGTCTATTTCTTCAGAAACAACTTTTGCCCGGAATGTCGACTCGCTGCCAGATTTACTAAGCATAGCTGACGGGCTGTTGCAGACGGTCTCTCGGCGTTTGAAAGACAATGAGCTGAAGGCGACTCACGTGCATGTAAAGCTGAAGCGGCCAAATCACCGTATTTTGTCACGAAGTGCGCGTCTGGACAAACCTACGCAGATGGCACATCGTCTGTTTGAGGTGGCGTCATCATTAATTGAAAAAGAAGCTGCACCGCAAAAATTCTGGCGTCTTTTAGGCATTGGTGTATCCGTTGCTAGGGTCGAGAATAACGCGAATAACCTGTTTGCTGAGGAAGAGGCTGAATTATTTGAAGAGCAAACAGATGCACATAAAGAACGGAAGGATAAGCTGGAGGAAGCCATTGACCATGTCCGTGCCAAGCTGGGTGCTGAAGCTGTAAAAACAGGACGGCGATTTTCTTTTGAGGCCCGAAAGCAAAATCGGGCAACTAAAAACATTCCGCAGACAGATAAAAATCGTCAGACAGAACGTTAAGGAGGCATTGATATATCTGGATTTACATTGTTTTTTTATGGAACCCTTCGCGCCGCAGAAATCCGGGCTGCTGTCCTTGGCTATGATTTGCCAACAGGTCACCTGACTGACGCTGTTCTGGAAAACTATCAGGTCAGGCGTGTTAAGGGCGCGCTCTACCCCCTCTTGGTTCCGGCTGCTGGTGAAACGGCTATAGGTCTATTGGCAACTAACTTGGATAGACAGGCCATACAGATGTTGGATCAGTTTGAGGGCCAGCACTACAACCGTTCGGCGCTTCAGGTTTACACTGCAGCGGGTTTTGTGGAGGCGGAGATGTACCTTGCTGATAACACATTGTTAGCAGCGGAGTCATGGGATTTTGAAAGATGGTATAAACATGATATGACAGCCTTCCTTCAGCAGGATTTCAGACAAGGGGGGGTTCGCTCGCCATCTGATTAACGCGCTGTCTATCTTTTTCTGCAAGGCATCTTTTCAGTCTGCATATCCCCTGACCTGTGTTAGTCGCAGGTTTAATTCAAGGCCAAATTTATGTTTGATACTTCAATGATATTTATCTCTGGCCTGAATCTCAGTACACAACCGCACAGCGTATTCTGGATCATATGCTGCATAGCGGTGTTTTCTGTATCTATTTCCAAGTCCGGGTTTGGGGGGGCACTTGGCGCGTTGTCTGCGCCTTTGATGTTAACGATTTTGCCTGCAAAAGTGACCCTTGCTATTTTGCTGCCTATCTATTTAATAGCAGATTTTTGGACTGTTTATATCTGGCGGGGCTATGCCGTAAAGACACTTCTTTTCTGGATGGTTCTG
>DEBO01000087.1:0-2282 GCA_002348585.1 Alphaproteobacteria bacterium UBA2954
ACTGCTTATCTCCGGTTTCAATTGGCTCAAAACCTTCCAACACAGGAACGGATGAAGTTTCATCAGCAGTGACCTCTGAGAGGCTTTCTGTATTTTGGTCATCAGACTGTGACTGCTTATCTTCTTCCAATCTTTGTTCTGGGCTTACCTCAAATTGGTCAAGCTTTGGACTTTCATAAATTTCTTCCGAGTTCTGTCCAAGAGCTTCCGCTTTTTCATTTAAATCAGGATGCACCTTGTCAGAAATTTCCATCCCTCCTAATTTTAGACGCATATCACCATTAGCTAACATCTCGTCGGATAACAACTGCCAACCCGTTGGCATAGTTTTGTCTTGCACCCATCCTTTGATCGCGGCCAGATCTAATGGATTCAAAAAAATTTCCACCTGCTGACTTCCAATTTTTATATCATCGACAAGCTTTTTAATCCGAACTAGAAAAGCTTCAGGATTTTTAGAAATTACGTGTCCAGCACGCTCAGATGCCAAGTCAACAACAGCGGCATTAATTGCCTCTTCCAAAGCAGAGCTATCAATAGCCTGTGGACTAGCAATCGCTGCTATAACTTTTTGGAATTGTTCAATTATAGCCTGTCGCTCTTTCTCTTTTTCTTCAAGAAACGCCATTTCCTCTGGGGTTGGCTCTGCGGTTCTGGCAGCTTCAAGCCCAGCTTCAAACCCGCGCTTATACCCCTCTTCCTCTGCGGTAATACGGATCACTTCATTTTCTTTAGCCCGCTTCTGCTTGACCGCCTCTTCTGCGTGCTGAGCTGCCTCGTCAACGACCTCATCAGCTACTGAAGCAGTAGATGCATTATGTTGGGATGGGGTTTGCAGCGAACTGTCCTGTCCGACTGCAGCAGAAACGCCCGCCTCATCTTTAGCGGCTGAAGCAGGTTCTCCTGAGTCAAGTTCTGTAGACTGTTGCTTCACATGCTGCTGGGCCGCCTCTTCAGCTTGCTTTTGTTTTTGTTCTGACGCAAAGGCTATTTCAACCAAAGTTCGTGGTTTAAATTCTGTATCTTCTGTTGTCGCCAGATTTTCAGATTTTTTGAACTGTGCCGCTTGAACCGTTTTTAGAAGACGCGTGATCTCGCCTTCTGCCAGAGCTTGGCCATAGTCATCTTGCACACCAGTCTGCTCCAGTTTTTCTCCGGTTGCGGTTATCATTGAGTTCCTGTCCTTTTATATCCGTGCTGATAAACTGCTGTTTTGAAGAAACAATTCTACCTGATTAGACAAAATCATCCCCCCCACGTCCAGCTAGTACAATGGTGCCTTCATCAGACATCCGTCGAGCAACGTTGATGATTTCCTTTTGCGCTGTTTGTACCTCAGTAAGACGCACTGGCCCAAGTGCTTCCATTTCATCCACAATATTGGCTGCAGCTCGTTTTGACATGCAAGAGAACAGCTTTTCGCGCAGCGGCTCATCAGCACCCTTCAGAGCCAAAACTAGTAATTCATTATCGACAGAGCGCAGCAATGTCTGCAATGAGCGTTCATCAGACATAATAAGATTATCAAAGACAAACATACTTTCCGTAATGGCCTGCATCAATTCGCGATCATTGCGCGAAATATCCTTCATTATGCGTTGTTCCATATTTTGCTTAGTGAAGTTCATGATCCGCGCGGCTGCATCAACACCGCCAACCTTAGCTGCCCGCAATGAGGCATTAGCCTTAAATTTTGACTGCATTACATTTTCTAGTTCTGCTAGTGCGTCCGGTCCAACGGTCTGCAACGTAGCAATTCGGCGGACAATTTCAGATTGCAGCGATTCTGGCAACAGGCCAAGCACGTCAGCTGCCTGTCCAGCGTCTAGATAAGAGATAATCAGCGCAATAATCTGAGGATGTTCATCAATTATTAGCTCAGCGATTGAGCGAGCATCCATCCAGTCAAGAATTTCAATTGGTCGAGCGGAGGTGGACGGAGCAATTCTGCTGAGCACGGACTGGGCCTTATCCTCACCCAATGCCTTATTCATCACATTGCGGATATAATTACCTGCCCCCATTCCCAGACTAGTCTGGGCTTTGATAATGGCTAAAAATTCATCAAGCACAGCATTTACAGTATCCTGATCAAGACCTTGGACAGAATACATGGCCGTTCCTAGATGCTGAACTTCTTTGGGCGACAAGTTACGGACAATCTCAGACGCTTCATCCTCTCCCAGCAGCATCATCAAAATTGCTGATTTCTGCGTACCCGTCAGACGTTCAAACTGGGATCTTTCATCTTCGCTCATCGCTTCTGCCGCTACCGCCATTTT
>DEBO01000087.1:2667-6946 GCA_002348585.1 Alphaproteobacteria bacterium UBA2954
CTGTTTGTTTAAAGATCAAGGTCACGCTGCATCATGCTCTTGAAGACATTAGATACACGCCCAGCCTCATCAGCCACGATCATGCGGATCACCGCCACTTTATCATCATAGGTGTTCGCTGTATCCAGCATTTCAGCAGAAATCGCCTGTTTCTTCGGCTTCAACTTAGCCTTGATGTCTTCAAGGCTTTCCCCTTCGCCGACTTCAATTTGATCCAAATCAAGGTCTTCTTCACCTTCAGCTATGCCTGCGGGAGTCGCCGCTGATGGAACAAGGATACGGTTTAGAAGTGGGCGGACAATTCCCAAAATCACAATGGCAAGAATAAGAATCATAGCAAGCTGATTCAGGGCTGAACGGAACCATGTTCCTTCATGCCATGGCGCTTCAACACCCTCTAATTCCTGAATAAACGCAGAGCTAGATACCGTCAAGCTATCGCCACGATTTACATCAATGCCAATGGCGTCTGCTACAAGAGCTTCAATTTTAGCCATCATGTCATCAGCGAGAGGAATGGATGTTTCGGCCCCAGTCTCAGGATCAATAATGATCTGTTCACGCACTAGAACGGCGGCATTGATCTTCTGAATACGATGGGACGGCTTCATTGTGTTCGACACTGTCCGGCTGACTTCGTAGTTTTTTACCTCGCTTGAGGATTTTGAACGCAGATCTTCTTCTCCAGAAATTGTTGTGTTTGTTGTTGAAATGTCTGGAGATTGTGGCGGTGTGTTGGAGACAGCACCAGGAATTCCCTTTGCCGGCGTCTCGCGTGTTAAGTCTTCAGTGTTCTGTTCTGACCTCAGCGCATTTCCATCAGGATCAACAATTTCCTCAGTTACTTCAGAACGGGTAAAATCAATATCAAGATTCACCTGAGCATTGATGTTACCGGGCCCAACAATCGGCGTCAGCAGCGAGATAATGCGGTTACGATAGGTTTCCTCCATCCGCACACGATGCTCGAATTCAGCGTCATTAATGCGGCCATTTGGTGTTGTTGGATTAGACAACAAACTTCCATTATGATCAATGACAGAAACGTTCTCTTTCGCTAATTTAGGCACAGATGATGAAACAAGATGAACAATTGCCTCAACCTGCGACCGGCCTAAAATTCGTCCCTTAGAAAGCTGCACAAAAACAGAAGCAGATGGTTGAGCTTCCTGTCTTATAAAAACTTCACGTTCAGGTAACGCCAGGTGAACACGAGCAGATAAAACATGCTCAATTTCCGCAACTGACCTCGCTAATTCCAATTCCTGCGCCTGCTTCAAGCGCATGGCTTCAACTGAGCGACTTGATCCCATTTGTATCGAGTCTAAATTTTCGTAACCTGTTGCCACAACCGTTGGGAGGCCTTGTGCAGCTAACATAATGCGTGCCGAGTGATAATCATCTGCAGAAACCAGTACATCGCCATTAGTCGGGTCAAGAGATACATCCACACCAGCATTCTCCAGTGCATCTACGACCCGCGATTTCTCTGCCTCTGGCAGAGATGCATATAATGTGGTGAGCACAGGCTGTTGCATTAGAAAATAGGAAATAAGGCCTATTATCGTGACCAGAATGGCAACAATTGTTGGCATGGCACGACGCAAGGCTGGCTCTTGGGAAACCTTCCTGAACTGTGTTGTTAAGTTTACCGCTCTGCTAAATAAGCCAGTTCTAGTTTCTGTGATTTCTGTTGTTCTTGTTGCTGCAAGGTCGGCCATTTTCAGTCTCTCTCAAGTTCAGCTAGAAGTATTGAAGCCATGGTCATTAGACCGGCATATTCATAATGTCTTTGTAAGCCGTCATAACCTTGTTTCGGATATTCAATGTCAACTGGAATCCCAGCGAGGAGACCTGTTGATTGACCATTACTTTGGACAGATCCTGCTCGCGGCCCAATTCATAATCACGTGTGATCCGCGCAGCTTGATTCTGCGCATCAGCAACAGAATTCAGCGCATCTACCATCCGTCCAGGAAAACTGGTTTGCACGCGGTCAGGGGTAAAAACCTTATCTGCCTGTTCCAGCAGTTGGGTTCGCAGTGAGGCTTGTGTCGGCTGGTTAGCAAGCCCTGTTGCTAAACTGGATTGGGACTGAGCATTCATATAGGGAATACGTGTCGAGGTCATGGATATTTTGTCAATCATTGGTTAGTCTATGCCTGTATCATCAATAGGTTAAGCACGTAGTTCAGGGTGCTGTTCTTTCTTGGACATACGTCTTTCTGACATCTGGGCGTCAACACAGCCATCAACCATTATGTCTTCTGCTGTTATCTGATTATCCACGCACAGAACCAGTGCTCGCTGCAGAACATTTTCTAGCTCGCGTACATTGCCGGGCCATTTGTACGCCATGAGCATTTCTGCCGCACTGGTGTGCAGTGCGGGCAACGTGCTTCCTGCCATGCAATGACGTTTCAACAGAATTGTGCTGATGGCAATTATGTCATCTTTGCGCTCATGTAAGTGACGTGTGGTCAGCGGGAACACATTGAGGCGATAAAATAAATCTTCCCGGAACCTGCCCTCACGCACTTCAGTAATCATATTTCTATTGGTTGTGGCGACCACACGCACATCCACATCTAATTCACGCTGGCTGCCTAGTGGTGTGACTTTCTTTTCCTGCAAAACCCGTAACAATTTTGCCTGAAGACCAAGGGGCATTTCAGAGATTTCATCTAGAAGAAGGGTGCCCCCGTCAGCTGCACGGAAAATCCCTTTATTGGCCGTTGAGGCGCCGGTAAAGGCCCCTTTTTCATGACCAAACAAAATAGCTTCCAGCATATTTTCAGGAATTGCAGCACAGTTTACAGCAACAAAGGGAGCTTCCCGCCGACCAGACTGATTATGAATGAAGCGGGCTAAAACTTCTTTACCTGTGCCCGTTGGCCCATTAATGAAGACTGTGACATCTGTCTGACTGACGCGGCGCGATAGCGCCATAAGCTCAAGACTTTTTTGATCCGCAACAGCCACATGCTCATCATCCAAAAGCAGAGAGCAAGCCATCTGTAAGGAATAGTTTGAAGGATAGTCTGAGCAAAGATGTGGAACTGCGCAGTCAGATTCAGCCATATTTAGATGAATAAGATTGCCCTTCATTTCCGTGCGGATAGAGAAATTGTTGCTCTCTCCACGGCCAATAATAAGAACACGGCTGGCCTTCAAAGCACGAGCGATTTCAACAACCGCTGAGACCCCGCCTTTCGTACCAGCATAAGTCTGACTACAAACAAAAGCATCTATGGTGTTAACTGGAAGTGCTGCATTCGCTGGCCCATTCACTGCATCGAGCCATACAATATCTGCCATTCTGCACTTTAAAAACGCTGCGATCTGTTCTGCGCCGATAAGGTCAGTTTTTTCAATTGCAATTGTTGCCACGGTCCTCACTCCCGAAAAATGTGCTACGAGAGAAAGGCAAAAAGCAGGCCAATTTAGAAAACTCTCCCAAAAAATAATTTATAATATTGTTTTTAATGAATTTTTTTATTTTCTAATTTTCTATTCATTTTTTTGACATTTTTAAATTAGACTATAGTATTGAGGTCGGTTTTTTGACTCTCTTAGGTCTGTTCGAACAAACTCAACCATTTCCAAAGAGGCTGGGAAAAATGGGCGCACTTGATGATCTTCTAGTAGGGCAGTCCGCGCCTATGCGCGAGGTCAAGCGCCTTATAGAGCTTGCTGCCCCCTCCACCACAACCATTCTAGTGCAAGGTGAAACCGGAACCGGCAAAGAGCTCGTTGCTCAGGCGGTGCATAATTTATCAGGCCGGAAAGGGAAGTTAGTATCCGTCAACTGTTCAGCTATTCCGGCTGAATTGCTGGAAAGTGAGCTGTTTGGGCATGAAAAGGGAGCCTTTACTGGTGCAGACAAGACCAGAGCTGGCCGTTTTGAAATGGCCTCCGGTGGCACTTTATTTTTGGACGAGATTGGCGATATGCCACTTGCCCTGCAGTCCAAACTCCTGCGCGCACTTGAAAATCGAACAATACAGCGGGTAGGTGGCGGCATAGATGTAGACGTCGATTTCCGCCTCGTTTGTGCGACACATCAGAATATAGAGGCTGATATCGAAGCTGGAAAATTCAGAGCTGACCTATTTTACCGGATTAATGTATTCCCCATCACAATGCCTGCACTGGCCAGCAGGGCTGTCGACATTCCAGCTCTACTTGCTGCAATGATGAAAAGCGGAAAGCCAAATCATGCTGGCCAACCCATCTTCACCGAAGGAGCGCATGCTGAAATGATGCGGTATCCATGGCC
>DEBO01000145.1:0-4582 GCA_002348585.1 Alphaproteobacteria bacterium UBA2954
CGGATGCATGAAATTGTTGACAGAGATGAGCCTATAGAACGCGGGGTGTGGACCAGAGATGAAGCGATTGCGTTTTACCGCGCGAAAGACGAGCCTTTTAAAATTGAGCTGGTTGAAGCCATACCTGAAGGTGAAACAATGTCCTACTATACTCAAGGTGGGTTTATAGACCTGTGCCGTGGCCCCCATTTGCCGTCAACAGGGCGTGCTGGTCATGCGTTTAAACTAATGAAGGTAGCTGGGGCTTACTGGCGGGGGGATTCAAACCGACCAATGCTCCAACGGATCTATGGAACGGCCTGGCTAACAGAAAAAGACCTTGGCCAGTATTTGACTATGCTGGAGGAAGCCGAAAAGCGTGACCATCGTAAACTGGGGCGTCAGCTTGACTTCTTTCATCTTCAGGAAGAAGCAGCGGGTTCGGTTTTCTGGCATCCAAAAGGCTGGACCCTTTATCGTGAGATCGAAATGTACATGCGTAGGAGGTTATCTGACGCGCACTACAGTGAGGTGAAAACACCTCAGCTTATTGACCGCAGCCTGTGGGAAGCTTCTGGTCACTGGGATAAATTCGGTGAAAATATGTTTACAGCCGCAACCACAGAGGATAAAACATTGGCATTAAAACCAATGAATTGCCCCGGTCATGTCCAGATCTATCGACAGGGCGTGAAATCTTATAGGGATTTGCCGCTCCGCATGGCCGAGTTCGGGTCGTGTCATCGAAATGAGCCGTCCGGGGCTTTGCACGGGATTATGCGGGTGCGGGCATTCACTCAAGACGATGCCCATATTTTTTGCACAGAAGAACAAATCAATTCAGAATCAGTTGAATTTTGTAATTTGCTACAAGATATTTACAAGGATTTTGGTTTTGAAGATATTCATGTGAAATTTTCAGATCGGCCTGAGGTTCGGGCAGGCGATGATGCCACCTGGGATAAGGCCGAGACTGCCTTGCGGGATGCGACTAATGCTGCCGGGCTTGAAACTCTGCTGAACCCAGGTGAGGGTGCATTTTATGGGCCAAAACTTGAATTTGTCTTACGGGACGCAATTGGACGTGACTGGCAATGTGGAACACTTCAGGTTGATTTTGTTTTACCTGAAAGGCTTGACGCAGAATATGTTGGAGAGGATGGTAATCGATATCGACCTGTGATGCTTCATCGCGCTATTCTAGGGTCGCTCGAACGTTGGATTGGTATTCTGATTGAACAGTATTCAGGCCGGATGCCTGCCTGGTTATCACCTGTCCAGCTAGTTGTTGCTGCAATCACAGACAGCACACATGATTATGCTAAACAGGTCCACACTGCTGCCCTGGTAGCAGGGATGCGCGCTGAACTGGATACTCGCAACGAAAAAATTGGCTATAAAATTAGAGAACATTCAACAGCAAAGGTGCCCTTCATTTTGGCTGTTGGTGGGCGGGAGGCAGAGGCAGGTACAGTTGCTCTGCGCCGTCTGGGCTCAGACAAGCAGGAAATTATCCATCTTGACGAGGTGATGGCCATATTAGCTGATGAGTCACTGCCTCCTGACCAAAGGCGTTCAAAAGCTTGAATTTTACAGTGAAAAAGACTATTTACATCGACCATAGACACTAATCTTTGGATGGTGCTGGTCAGGCACACTTTTAGATTGGAATAATCATTTATAACAGATAACGGAGAGTTACATAGTACGTCCACGCAACGATGCGCCGCCCGCCGCTGACGGTCCGCGTATTAATACAGAGATCCAGTCCGCAACTGTCCGGTGCATCGATCCTGAAGGTGAACAGATGGGGATTCTGAAAATCGATGATGCCTTGCGTAAAGCAGATGAATTCGGTCTAGATTTGGTTGAGTTGCAGCCTAACGCAGAACCACCTGTTGTTAAAATTCTGGATTATGGGAAATATAAATACCAGGCGCAGAAACGTGCTTCAGAGGCTCGAAAAAAGCAAAAAGTTATTGATGTCAAGGAAATCAAGCTGCGTCCCAACATCGACAGCCATGATTATGACGTGAAGATGCGATCTGTCCGTAAGTTTCTGGAATCTGGTGATAAAGTTAAGATAACACTGCGGTTCAGAGGGCGTGAAATGGCTCATGTTGAATTGGGTAGTCAGCTTCTGGAGCGTGTGCGCGAAGATATAGAAGAAGAAGCAAAAATTGAATCATTGCCAAAAATGGAGGGTCGGCAGATGATAATGGTGCTTGCGCCGAAATAAGATGTCTTTCTACTCTTCTAATACTGTCTGATATTCAGCTGCTTATCTGGTTGATCTTTAGCTTCAAATTAATTATAAAACCGCATCCGATTGGATCGCTGAACGTCGCGACTGGGCCTTTTAAAGGGCTGCCCAGCCGGCAAGAGAGACAAGGAACTCCAGAACTGGTTTGTTCTGGTCCTTAAATAAGGAAAAGAGGTCGAAATGCCCAAGATGAAAACAAAAAGCGGAGCAAAAAAACGTTTCCGCGTGACAGCTAGTGGCAAGATTAGCGGCGCAGCTGCGTTCCTTAGCCACAATCTTCGTCGCCGTTCTCAGAAAATGAAACGTCAGGCACGTGGGACAATGATTCTGCATGATGCAGACGCGCGCATCGTGCGTAAATTCCTACCCTACGCCTGATAAAATTTAAGGAGAGCGAGTTATGGCAAGAGTTAGTCGTGGCGTGACGGCACATGCCCGTCACAAAAAAGTCATAAAGGCTGCGAAGGGCTATTATGGTCGGCGCAAGAACACGTTTAGAACAGCAAAACAGGCTGTTGATAAAGCACGTCAATACGCATATCGTGATCGGCGTGTGCGCAAGCGCGAATTTCGGGCCTTGTGGATCCAACGGATCAATGCGGCTGCCCGTGTACATGGAATGACATATTCCGCACTAATGGGCGGATTGGCAAAAGCAGGTGTAGAGGTTGACCGTAAGATGCTTGCTGATTTGGCTGTTCATCAACCCCAGGCATTTGCTGCTTTGGTAGACCGTGCAAAACAGGCCAGCTGATTGCAGTCCTAAGCCCTTGTTCTAATGGCGACAGCAGAGAACAGGCCAAGGGCGCAGACGGCTATTTGAATAAAGCAGGCAGGTAATGACAGACACAGGACCTCTTAAAGCTGAACTCATAGCTGCTATTGCAGCCACAGAAACGCTTAAACAGCTTGAAGCAGTGCGCCTCAATGCATTAGGGAAAAAGGGACTTATTTCCACACAGTTGAAAGCGCTGGGCGGCCTTGCACCTGATGAGCGCCGTCAAGCTGGCCAGGCTCTTAATGTTGTAAAAGAAGAAATAGGTGTGGCTCTGGCAGAACGGCAAGCTGTTTTAAAGCGTGCCGAACTTGCGGATAAGCTAGCGAGCGAGACCATCGATGTATCTCTTCCAGCACGAGCAACGGCAGATGGGCGAACTCATCCTCTATCTCGTACAATTGAAGAGATTGCCGCTATTTTTTCAGATATGGGTTTTTCCATTGCTGAAGGGCCAGATATCGAGACTGACTTTTATAATTTTACAGCACTAAATATCCCGCCGGAACATCCTGCGCGTCAAGAACATGATACATTCTATTTGAATCCTGATGAGACAGGCAGGCGGCCGGTGTTGCGGACGCATACCTCGCCTGTTCAAATCAGAACGATGCTGAATACGCCGCCACCCATCAGAATTATTGTACCTGGACGCACCTATCGTTCTGACCACGACGCCACTCACAGCCCGATGTTTCATCAGTGTGAAGGCCTGGTTATTGGAGAGGGTATTCACATGGGTCATCTGAAGGGTTGCTTAATCGATTTCTGCCGAGCTTTTTTTGGCAAGAAGGATTTACCTGTTCGTTTTCGCCCGAGCTTTTTTCCGTTCACCGAACCCTCCGCTGAGGTGGATATCGGTTGCCGGCGTGTTGATGGCGGGCTTGAAATTGGCGCTGGTGACGACTGGCTTGAAATCCTGGGCTCCGGAATGGTGAACCCAAAGGTGCTTGAAAATTGTGGACTTAATTCAGATGAGGTGCAGGGCTTCGCCTTCGGTATGGGCATTGAACGGCTTGCCATGCTAAAGCATGGAATTCCAGATTTGCGCACATTCTACGAGAGTGATTTACGCTGGCTGAAACATTACGGGTTTATGCCTGTTGATGTGCCGGGCTTACATACAGGTTTGGGCACAGGAGGAGCTTGATGAAATTTACCTTTTCATGGCTGTGCGATCACTTGGACATAAATAAATCCCTTGATGAAATTTGTGATGTCCTGCCTATGTTGGGGCTAGAAGTTGAAAATTTGTATAACCCGCTTGGTGCCCTTGCCCCGTTTCGAATTGTTGAGATTGTCGAAGCTAATCAGCACCCCGATGCAGATCGGCTGAGAGTATGCCGTGTGAGCACAGGTGAAGGTGAGTTGCAGATTGTGTGTGGCGCGGAAAACGCACGTACAGGCTTACGGACAGTACTTGCCCCCGTCGGCACTCATGTTCCTGGACCAGACACGGTAATCAAGCAGGGCAAAATCCGCGGGCAAATATCTGAAGGAATGCTGTGCTCTCTTTCTGAATTAGGCATTGGAGAAGATCATGAGGGCATTATTGAATTACCTTT
>DEBO01000145.1:4979-6380 GCA_002348585.1 Alphaproteobacteria bacterium UBA2954
GCTTGTGGATCCCGTGATTGAGATTGCGATTACGCCAAACAGAGGTGATTGTCTTGGTGTGCGCGGTATTGCCCGTGATTTGGCAGCGGCAGGTTGTGGCACTCTTAAACCTATTGATTTTTCGGCTGAAGATGGAGAATTTACCTCATCTCTGACATGGCATATTGATGAAGAGGTTTCCTCTCTTGTGCCGTTGATTTCAGGCCGGCTCTTTGAAGGCGTATCAAATGCCAGTTCGCCTGCATGGATGGCGCAGCGTCTGACGGCTATTGGTCAGCGACCGATTTCAGCCCTTGTTGACATTACAAATTATGTGATGATTGATTTAGGCCGGCCATTACATGCTTATGATGCGGATAAGGTGTCAGGTGAAAAACTGACAGTTCGGTTCGCCCAGGTAGGGGAACAGGTGCTAGCTCTAAATGAGAAGACGTATCATTGTGGTTCAGACATGTTGGTGATCAGTGATGCTGATGGGCCTGATGACTTAGCTGGTATCATGGGTGGCGAACGCACTGGTGTGAGTGATACAACAACGCGAATGTTTCTTGAAATAGCTATTTTTAATGCAACCAATGTAGCTACAACGGGACGCAAGCTGAATATTCATTCAGATGCGCGCTATCGGTTTGAACGGGGCCTCGACGCGACTTCACCCGTGCAAATGGCGGGCTATATTGCCCGTCTAGTTCAGTCTGTATGTGGCGGCCGTTTCAGCCAACTCATTGTTAATGGGACAGCTGACGTCCAGCCTAAGATGGTCACCTTCCCTCCTGCCCGCACAAAGGCCCTGACAGGTATTGACTGCCCTGATGACAGGCAGGAAAAGATTTTGACTGATTTAGGTTTCAGTATCGACAAGCGTCAGCCAGAGAGTTGGCAGGTGGCAGTTCCGTCATGGCGCAATGATATAGATGGTCCGGCTGATTTGGTTGAAGAAGTTATCCGAATTCATGGTTATGATAATCTGGAGATGACTGCTCTTCCGCGTGACCATTACATTGCCCGTCCGGCGTTTTCATCTTTGCAACTGCGCCCTGTATTGGTGCGTCGCCTGTTGGCTGGTCGTGGTCTGACAGAGGCGGTGACGTTTTCCTTCCTGCGTCCAGAAGAGGCGCAGATGTTTGGCGGGGGTAAAGAGGCTCTTAGTCTGGCAAATCCGATCAGCACCGAGCTAAGCATGATGCGTCCATCCTTACTGCCCAACCTGCTGTCAGCTGCTGGGCGAAATCTGAACCGAGCTGAATGTGATATTAGATTGTTTGAAGTTGGCCCAGTGTTTCTGGACCCAAGTGAAACAGGTCAGAGAACCGCTATTGGTGGTGTCCGGGTTGGGGCAACGAACAGAAAAGATTGGCAGGATGCCGGTCGTGCTGCTGATTTATTTGACGCAAAATCTGA
>DEBO01000120.1 GCA_002348585.1 Alphaproteobacteria bacterium UBA2954
TCTCAGCTATGCAACAGCCGCTGGAGCGACCGTTCTGACAATCAAATCTGCGATCGACACAATGCGCCAGTCCAACATTGCAGCACTTGCCCTTCGATTCATTATGGCAACTTTATTAACTGTATTTTTCTTTGAGGTTCTGCCAAAATACCCTGTTGGCGTATCAGAAGTACATTTTATCTTTGGTTCAACCTTATTCCTTCTATTCGGGGCAGCTCCTGCAGCCATTGGTCTTGCTGCCGGCCTAGCCATTCAAGGCCTGTTTCTTGCGCCAGCTGACCTGCCTCAATATTTCATGAACACAACCACCCTGTTGTTTCCATTATTTGCGATTTCATGGGTTGCGGGGCGAATTATCGCACCAAATACGCCCTATGTGAATTTAACCTACACACAGGTGCTAAAGCTGTCGGCGACCTACCAGACTGGCATTGTGGCCTGGGTGGCATTTTGGGCTTTCTATGGTCAGGGTTTCAGTGCAGAAAATATCGGTGCTGTAACCAGTTTTGGGGTTGCTTATCTGTCTGTGATTCTGATCGAACCCGCAGTTGACGTCGCGGTTCTGGCGATCGCCAAAATGAGACGTGACATGGCCAGCAGCAGACTGTTCACACCGAGACTGACACAGGTAGCATGACGGTTGTGAGCCTGAAAGGTACATTTCTGAATATTAAATTATGAAACCGGAAAGGCTATACAGCCTGACCGGTTTTTGTGAAGCAGAGATGATGAAAAACAAGCCCAGCGGATGAAAGTTTATGCGCAGATTAATCAGAAATCTGTGGATCAAGTTGACCGTTCGCATAAAAGCGGGCCATATCGGCAAGGGCCACAGGTTTGATTTTATGTGCCTGTCCGGCTGTCCCGAACCGTTCAAACCGATCCCGGCACAACGCTTCCATCGCATCCTGAGCTGGCTTTAAGAATTTGCGCAAATCAAATTCAGACGGGGTGGTCTGCGCAACTTTGCGAATCACGCCTGCCATGGCTAGGCGACAATCTGTATCAATATTGACTTTGCGCACGCCATGTTTGATGCCCCGTTCAATTTCCTCTATCGGCACCCCATAAGTTTGCGGCATTTCGCCCCCAAATTCATTGAATATATCCTGCAGTTCCTGTGGCACAGAAGAGGAGCCATGCATAACAAGATGGGTTTGCGGCAGGCGGCGGTGAATATCCTCAATAACATGCATAGCCAGAATATCCCCGTCTGGCTTGCGCGAGAATTTATAAGCCCCATGACTCGTACCCATGGCAATCGCTAGCGCATCAACCTGTGTGGCTTCCACAAAATCAACGGCCTGCTGCGGATCTGTCAGCAACTGATCTTCCGATAATCTTCCTTCTGCACCATGGCCATCTTCTTGGTCACCCATTCCGGTCTCAAGAGATCCAAGAACGCCAAGTTCCCCTTCAACAGACACGCCTCCATGATGGGCCATCTGTGTGACATCAGCTGTAATCCTCAAATTATAATCATAAGACGCGGGGGTTTTGCCATCTGCTTCGAGCGAGCCATCCATCATTACAGATGTAAAGCCATATTGAATGGCAGTCATGCAGGTCGCTTGTGAGTTTCCATGATCCTGATGCATGCAAATGGGAATATGCGGATACATCGCTTCTAGGCCTTTAATCAGAGACTGAAGAATAAGGTCACCTGCATAGCCCCGAGCGCCGCGGCTAGCTTGAAGAATCACAGGGGAATCCATACTGTCAGCTGCTTTCAGGATCGCAAGGCCTTGTTCCATATTATTGATGTTGAACGCTGGAATCCCATAGCTATGTTCGGCTGCATGATCCAGAATTTGTCTTAAGGTCACAAGCATAGATAACTCATCTGATTAACCGCGTGTTTTCCCACTCATATATTGGTTCTTTTCAGACAAAACCGCAATTTAAAAGTTCTAGGTTGCAGACAAAGTCAGTTTGATTTATACCACTCAACCTCATCAGCGGACCCAAAGATAAGCGGAATACGCTGATGCAGGTCAGTGGGCTGTATATCCAAAATATCCTGTTCTCCATCTATGGCGAGACCACCTGCCTGTTCAACCAGAAAGCTGATTGGGTTGGCCTCATAAACAAGACGCAGACGGCCGGATTCATAGCCCCTCCGGCTGTCTTCAGGATATAGAAAAATGCCGCCACGCCGCAAAATTCGCCAGCAATCAGCAACCAGTGATCCAGCCCAGCGCATATTGAAGTTTCTACTCCGTCCGCCCTGTTTGCCTGCAAGAAGCTGGTCAATATAGCTAGCTGTGCGGGCAGACCAGTGCCGGTGATTTGCCGCATTAATCGCAAATTCAGATGTCTGGCACGGAATTCTGACCTGCCAATCCATTAGCCTGTACTCCGTCCCGTCAAAGCAGAATGCAAAAACCCCATTACCATAGGTCAGTAGAAGCGCTGTCTGAGGCCCATACGCAAAAAAACCTGCGGCAATCTGATCACGGCCGGGGCACAGCAGGTTTGTTTCTGTTTTATAGTCAGGGGCAGGATAGAGCGAAAAAATTGTTCCAATCGTCAGATTGGCATCAATATTAGATGATCCATCTAGAGGATCACAGGCACAGATCAGCTGGCCAGATGCCGACAAAGGGACAGGTTGTTCACGTTCTTCGGACAGATAGGCAAAAAGGTTAGTTTTTACCAAAGCCTGTTCGATTAGCTGGTCAGCCAGAACATCAAGTGCCTTTTGGTCATCACCATCTGCATTTTCCTCCCCTGTCACTGCCCCCAAGGCAGTCTGGCTAATGCCATTCCGTGCCGCTAACTCAGCGATGTTGATTGATGCCTCTGCTAGACCAATAACTGCTGCCTTTACATCTAGCGGGAGCTCTCCAGCCTGTGTGGCAGTCTGCAAAAAAGAAGTCAGGCTGGACGCTGAAGTTGAAGACTGAGACATTATGCGAGACTATCCAAGGATGAAGACAATACAGCCAAATAAAAATAGCCCGGGACATGAGTATGATGCCCCGGGCCTGATAATCAATGATGAAAATTTACCAATTTAAGACGCTTTATTCGCGGTTACCAAGCAGCTGGACCATGAATAAGAACATATTGATAAAATCCAGATACAGGGTGAGCGCCCCATGGATTGACTTGCGTCCGGCCACCTCACGGCTGTCGCCTGCGTAATAAATGGATTTAACTTTTTGCGTGTCATAGGCGGTCAGACCAGCAAACAGCAATACACCAACTACAGAAATCAGAAATTCCATGCCTGATGAAGCCAAGAATATATTGACAATGGAGGCAAGAATTAAACCAACCACACCAACAATTAAAAACCCGCCAAGCGCGGTCAGATCACGTTTGGTGGTATATCCAAATATTGACAGAGCTGCAAATGCGCCTGCAGTGATAAAAAAAGCTCTGGCTACGCTGGCCCCTGTAAATGCAAACAGAATGGTGGACAAAGACAGACCCATTACTGTGGCGTAGATGTAGAATAACGTCCGGGCCTTTCCAGGAGACATACTGTTAATTTTAAAGCTGATCCACATAACCATAGCTAGTGGGGCGAACATGATGACATACATCAAAGGCGTGCCAAATAGTAACTGACCGAAGGCCGGATTGGCCTGAACCATAAGCTTTGTCCCAAAAGCAGCAAAGCCTGTTAGGGCAAGAGCGGTTGTCATATGATTGTAGACGCCCAGCATATAGCTGCGTAAACCGGCATCAATCGAAACTGATTGGCCAGTCACGGATGACGCGTAACGGTTTTCCTGCATTTCAAACTCCTTGAGATGAAAATTTAATGTTAGAAAGAGGTTGCAGAATACCTACCACCTCCGGAATCAACTTAATGTCGTTTTGCCTATGTTTCAAGTAGGGATCATCACTAACGCAGCCAACAAAAGGTCGCATCAGGCTTGTGCGGCCTGCCTCTGAGAGGCCCGCAATCGGACAGAATTAGATTTCAGCTGGCCGCAGGCTGCCAGAATATCACGCCCCCGCGGGGTTCTGACAGGTGAGGCATAGCCTGCGCGCATGATGATTTTCGCAAATTTATCAATGGCCCCATCATCAGAACACTGATGTCCCGAGCCTGGCCACGGATTAAAAGGAATCAAATTAATTTTTGACGGAATGCCTTTTATTAGCTGCACCAAAGCCTTGGCATCAGCTTCAGTATCATTGATGCCCGCAAGCATCACATATTCCCATGTCACCCGGCGAGCATTTGTAAGGCCGGGATAGGTTCGCACCGCATCAATCAGCGACTTCAGATTATATTTGCGGTTAATAGGCACAAGCTGGTCTCGCAGTTCGTCACGCACCGCATGCAATGAAATGGCAAGATTCACGCCCAGCTCTTCACCACATTTCTGAATTTCAGGTACAATGCCGGATGTGGATAAGGTCACCCGCCGGCGTGACAGGGCAATGCCTTCACCGCTCATGATAGTCTGCAACGCTTTAGCAACATTATTATAATTATACAATGGCTCGCCCATACCCATCAGCACAATATTAGTCAAGCGGCGGTCAGGCTTGCCAGCTGGCCAATCCCCCAACTCATCCAAGGCCAGAAGAACCTGACCACAAATTTCGTCCACGCTAAGATTGCGCACCAGACGCTGTGTTCCTGTATGACAGAAGGAGCAGGTCAGAGTGCAACCTACCTGTGATGAAATACACAAAGTGCCTCTGTCTGAATCCGGGATATAAACCGTTTCAGCTTCCTGGCCATCTGCCAGTTTAATCAGCCACTTAATTGTCCCATCCACTGAATCCTGGCGGCGAGAGACAAGTGGTCGATCAGCATGAAAATGCTGGGCCAGCAGCAATTGAACAGATTTGCCCAGATCAGTCATATCTGAAAAATCCGTTAGCCCATGCCGCCAGACCCACCGCCATAGCTGGCGAGCGCGGAACCGCGGCAATTGCAACTGTTCCATCTGCATCTCCAGCTCGTAAAGAGACAGTCCCAGAAGAGGTGTTTTGGTCTCTGGCAGTATCGTATTCACGAAAGGCGCTCCTCTGGCTGTCCTGTCACTTAGTTTTCCCAGCTTTATCTGTTTCCTGCAGCAGATGTGCAGACAAACGCTATCAGTTGCATATTTTTAAGGGCAGGCTTTATCCAGGAAATTTTTTGCTGCGGTGAAGCCTGACAAAGAATATTCATCAATGGTTTTGTTATTGCGTGAAGACACGCCTGTCACTATCAGCTTTGAGCCCCGTTTCATGGCTGCTACCAGTCTCATATCATCTTCTGGCCCATGTGACCAAGCACGATTGTCTAATGTGAACAGGGTAGCACTTTTCTTATCAATAGAAAAACCGACCTCTGACTGCTTTTTATATCTGTAGCCCGCCAGGACAGACACAACATCTCGCTCTGCCTTACCTGGACCATGCGAGACGAAAACACGGGTTTCGCCACGATTGGCCCGATCATAATCTCCACGCAAGTCTTTTGGCACACTCGACATAAAGCAAATCCGACCTTTGGCCGTTTCCTGCTTATAGATTATCCAATCCTTGAACCCCTTAAGTTCTTCAGTTTTTGCCTGAACTTGTCCCATGACCATTGTAAGGCTCAGAACCCAAAGACAAAAAAAAGCAATACCATATCTGCCTGTCATAACTTTCCCCGTTTTTTGACATAAATTTACCAGATGATGAAAAGACCTGTAGCCCATGCGGTGAAGAATCGCAAAACTTTTAACGTGGAGCAAGGCTTTTTCATGAAACCCATAAAAAGAAAAAGTGGCATTTTTATGCAGGAATTCCATAAAAATGCAGATGCGACATGAATTTTTGCGCCAAATCCCCATTTTTAATAGGCGGAAACTGGGAAAATGTATGAAAATCGACCTGAAATGGATTTTCAACTTGTAAGTGAGCTCGCTGTCCCGTTTACTAAAGTCATGGGAACTGGCTTTACAACTGTCAAACCGAAAGGTTTGACCAAATGGGATAATTTACTCGTATGCGTCGGCCGCGAGCGCGACAGAGGCGCTTTTTCTGAGTTATTTGAACATTTTGCACCGCGGATAAAGTCCTTTTTGCTGCGTCTGGGTACAGATGAGTCCATCGCTGAAGAGGTTGCACAGGAAGCCATGATTATGGTCTGGCGAAGAGCAGAAACCTATGATGTCCGGCAATCAGGGGCCAGCACATGGATTTTTACGATCGCCCGCAACAAGCGTATTGACCGTCTACGCCGTGAAAACAGACCACTGCCAGATATGAGCGACCCAAGCCTAGCTCCAGATGACGTCGAAACAAGCGATATTTTTGTCTTCAGGCAACAAGAAGAGAAGAAAATTCGCCACGCTTTGAAAAACTTACCTGAAGAGCAAGCCAAAATGATCTTTTCTGCGTATTATGAGGAAAAGTCCCATAGAGAAATCGCTGATGAAAGCGGGGTTCCTCTTGGCACTGTAAAATCGCGGATTAGACTAGCGCTAAATAGGTTACGCGCTCACTTGGACGAGCCTGAAGGAATATGGAAGTCATGAACGAACAAGTAACATTAAATACGCAAGTACTTGATGCTCTGCTCCTCGATTATGCAACGGGTGCGCTTTCTCGTCCGCTCGAGCTATTGGTTGAAACTCATCTGGCGATGAATGAAAAAAGTAGCCGGTCAATGCGAATGCTAATGCAATTGGGCGGCATCTTGCTCGAAGATTCGGAGCCCGTTTCGCTGTCAGAAGGCGCGCTACAAAAAGTCATGTCACAGCTGAGCCAGTTTGACAATGAGACCGATGAGATATTCTCGAGAGTAAATGCGCATACCGAATGGTTGCCGCATCCTATTGCCAACTATGTGCCTGAATCGAATTGCAAACAAAGCTGGCGTCGGGCGGGGATTGGCATTCTTGAAACAGATATCAATTTCGATGAAGCTGGTGGTAAAGCAAAGATTTACCGAATCGCTTCCGGAACAGCTGTGCCTATCCACTCCCACACAGGGGCAGAGGTAACATTGGTGCTGTCAGGCGGATTCACAGACGAAACCGGCAGCTATGGCCCTGGCGATATTGCTATCCAAGAAGCTGGTAGTGAGCACCAACCCATTGCTGATGATGATGGAGAATGCATGGTCTTGGCCGTAAATGAGGGCAAGATCAGGCTAACCGGTCCGATAGGCCGTGTTCTGAATCTGCTGGTGAATTAACTCTATTTTTTTTGTCAAAGGGCTAGGCTTGTTAGGCTGGCAACAGCGATCAGGCTGAGATGAAGGCGTAACGGCCGCATCCAGGCTGGCCATATCTTTTTCCGAAACAACTTCTGATCAATTTTTAAAGCAGCCAGAAAACACAGTGACAGGACTACTGCACCAACTTTTATCGGCAACAGCAGTGTCACCCAGCCTAGAAGAGGCGGGCAAACAGACCAGATAAGCCACGTAGAATCAGAGCTCCCATTTGGATTAGGGCTTGTGATCACCCGGCCCCAATGCACCCCCCCCAAAAAGCTGAGGATAACAGCCCCGTAACTAAGCAGTAAATGGGCTGGCGCAAGACCCAATACGGCCACCTGTTGGCTGGCAGCAATCGCGCCACACAAAAACGGAAGCGCGCCACCATAACCTAGTACACGCGCAATAAACACTGTCTTTACCGGGGTAAAGCAAGGATCTGATCTGGTCATTGGCTAGTCCTTATCTAAGACAGACAAAACAGAAGGCAGCACTGATTGTGTGATCACTGCCACGCCAGACTTATTAGGATGCAGCCCGTCAGGTTGGTTAAATTTCGGGTTCAGCGCGACCCCGTGGAGGAAAAACGGGTAAAACTCTGTATTAAATCTGTCTGCTAATTCAGGATAAATCAAATCAAATTGTCGTCTGTAGGAAGGTCCTAAATTCACCGGAGCCAGCATGCCGCATAATAATATCTTTATATTCTGCGCCTGCAGACGGCTCAGGATCTGCTTCAAGTTTTCACGGGTCTGCTGCGGGTCAAGGCCACGCAGCAAATCATTGCCGCCCAAAATTATCATCACCGCATCGGGCTGTTCGCTCAGCGCCCAGTCAAGACGAGCCAGACCACCAGCTGTGGTATCACCAGAAACACCTGCATTAAGAACTTTGACATCCCTGCCCGCTGCTGTTAACGCGTGCTGAAGCTGTTCCGGAAACCCCTCGCCAGCACTCAGCCCATAGCCAGCCACAAGAGAATCCCCATAGACCATTAATCTCTGCTGAGCAGCAAGGACAGTGGTTGAGCCAGCTGTAACTATTATAAAGACCAGCAGAGTGAAAATCAGGCCGCATATTTTTAGCGTATACAGATTTACAGAAAACATTTATTGCTCCGTCTTGGCAGGCCTGCCTGTCATGCCCATATACTCGAAAACAATAGCAGAAAACAAGCGGCTCTTTTTTTATTTGAACCCCTCACTCCACACCATACCATAAACATTACAGGAATATGGATGACCTCTTCAAACCGAATTAATGTGTCAGCACAGGCAAATCAAGATAAGGGTCCGCCTGCTGTCATTGAACTGAAAGACGCCTGGTTGCAGTTACGCAGCCAGTCAGGCATAACAGATATTCTGAAAGGCATTGACCTGAGCATTCCGACTGGCCAGCATGTTGCTGTGGTTGGCCCCTCTGGTGCCGGGAAAACAAGTCTTTTGATGGTTATGTCAGGACTGGAAGCGTTAACTTCAGGACAGGCTGTGCTAACAGGTTTGGACACGACAAATCTGAATGAAGACAGGCTGGCTAGCCTGCGCCGCGACAATGTCGGCATTATTTTTCAGGCCTTCAGGCTGATCCCCTCTATGACAGCCTTGCAGAATGTCGCTGTGCCGCTGGAATTATCCGGCCAGGCAGATGCGCATGACAGGGCAGCGAAGGCCTTGGCCGATCTAGGGCTTTCGCATCGTCTAAATCATCTGCCTGATCAGCTGTCTGGGGGTGAGCAGCAGCGTGTAGCGATCGCGCGAGCGATTGTCCCCCAACCTAAAATTCTGCTGGCCGACGAGCCAACAGGGAACCTCGATAGCACAACAGGCAAGCAGGTAATAAAACAATTATTTCTAGCCGCCCGCAGTGTTCAGGCTGCGCTGGTGCTGATAACCCATGATGAGGCCCTGGCCAGCCAGTGCGAGCGGCTGCTGCGCGTCACTGACGGTCAGATTACTTTAGATACCATGAACCGCCCATCCAAGGAGAGGGCCTAAATGTCAAATCTCAAAAAAACAGGCCGCACGCAGAATAAAAACTGGTCACTGGCCTGGCAGTTTGCCAGATGTGAGCTGCGTCATTCAGTTATGCGCTTCAGAATTTTTCTGGGAGCCCTTATGCTTGGCGTTGCCGCAATAGGTGCTGTCGGTTCTGTTGCTGAGTCGATGCGCTCTGGGATTACAGATAATGGGCGTGTGCTATTGGGTGGTGATTTTGAGCTGTCCAGCCTGCATGTCGCGCCTGACAATGAACTGCTCGACAAAGTCAGACAAACCGCCTCTCTGTCAGAAATAATACAGATGCGCGCTATGTTAGGCAAAGAGACAGGCACAGAGCATGCAGCTCCACGCAAGCTTGTTGAACTGAAAGCTGTGGATGAAGCCTATCCGCTGGTGGGCATTGTTGAGCTGTCACCGCCCCAGACATTGAAACAAGCCCTTGCAGACAAGGGCGCAGTGGTTGACCCGGCCTTGTTGCGGGCCACAGGCCTGTCTGTGGGAGATAAAGCGCAGCTGGGAGAAATAACCATAACAGTAAGAGGAATCCTCGACAGCGAGCCGGATCAGACGATCAGTTTTGTCAGTTTTGGCCCACGGCTTATGGTCAGTACCGCTACATTAGATGAGTCCGGCCTGCGTCAGGAAGGCGCGTTCATCACTTATCGGCACAGAGCTGTGGTCAGGCAGTCCAGCCAGCTTGAAGACATCATCACTGAACTGGACAAGGCTGTTGAAAACACACACATCCGGCTACGGACAACAGATTCAGCAGCAGGCGCCTTTGACAGGTTTATTGAACGGGCAGAACGGTTTTTGATGCTGGTCAGCCTTACCGCCCTCTTGATTGGCGGGCTTGGAGTCAGTGGGGCTGTGCGGGCCTGGCTGCAAAGCCGTATGACCGTGATTGCCACCCTGAAATGTGTTGGCGCAACATCAAACCTGGTTTTTCGTGTTTATATGCTGCAAGTTCTGGCAATGGCAGGGCTGGGTATTGCCGGAGGGCTGGTGCTGGCCGGCCTGACGCCATTTGCAACAACAGGTTTATTTGCAGATTATGTGAAAGTACCACTTGAACCGACTTTCTACCCGCGCCCGCTAGCCATTGCTGCTGCATTTGGCTTTTTAACCACGCTGGTCTTCGCCCTGTGGCCGCTGTCCCGCACGCAGTTCATACGCGCAGCTCACCTTTTCAGAATGCTTTCTGAGCCCCCTACTGGCTGGCCGGGGAATACTGTGTTGGGCGCGATTATAATCTGTTGCGCTGGTCTGCTAAGTCTGGCTCTTTTGTCGACAGGAAATATTGTTCTATCCTTCAGCTTTCTTGTTGGCACAGGAATCGCTCTTCTGTTCTTAAGCGGGTTGGGGGAAGCTGTATTGAGGGGAATGCGCCTGGTCGGCTCGCCGCGCTATATTCCAGCCCGGCTAGCACTATCAGCGATTACTCGGCAGGGATCGCCCCTGCGGCCAATCATTCTTGCTTTTGGACTGGGCCTTTCTGTTCTGGTAGCTGTCACATCAAGCCAGCATAACCTGGCCAGCCAGCTAAATGGACGGGCTGAAAATGATGCTCCTGACTGGTTTTTCATTGATATTCAACCTGAGCAGATGACACCTTTCATTACACTGGTGCAAGAACAGGCCCCGAATACCGTCATTGAAAAGACGCCAATGTTGCGCGGGCGTGTCACTGCCCTTGACGGCGTGCCTGCAAGCCAGTTCAGCCCAGACAATGAAAGCGCATGGATTCTGCGCGGGGATCGGGCCTTAACTTGGCAGGCCCTACCACAAGGAGAGACAAAGATTATCACCGGAAGCTGGTGGTCATCTGACTATAGCGGGCCCCCTTTGTTATCGATCACACATGAGATGGCTGAAGATTTTGGCCTGGCTGTCGGCGACACTGTTAGTCTGAATATTTTGGGGCGCGAAATTACCGGTGAAATAGCTAACACACGTGAAGTGGCCTGGGAAAGTTTTCGTATAAACTTTGTGTTTATCATGTCGCCGGGCTTATTGGAAGGCGCCCCACACAGCTGGATTGCTACAACAAAATCAGATACAGATGACACCGCATCCAAAATTGAACAGGCTGTTACCTCGTATTTTAAAAATATCTCAGCTTTGTCTGTGCGGCAGGCCGTCAGCACCGTTGAAAAGGTTCTGGACCTACTCGGGAATGCTATTCAGCTGACTGCGGCTGTTACTCTTTTGTCAGGGCTGGCGGTTCTCGCCGGAAGTGTAGCCACATCTGAGGCCCAGCGAATTTCTGACTCCATTATTCTGAAAGTATTGGGTGCGCGGCGCACAGATATCATCCTGTCCTGGCTGTTTGAATATGCGCTTCTCGGCATTCTGACCGCCCTAGTGGCATCTGTCATTGGCACAGGCGTGAGCTGGGCCCTGATCGTTTTGTTTGTTGAATCTAAATTTATTTTTAATCTACCACTTATCTTATCCACAGCCTTTATCGGCGCAGGCTTTACCACTTTGCTAGGCCTTATTGGCGCGCTGCGCAGCCTGTCTTTCCGGCCTGCGCCATTTCTGCGGGAAACAGTGTAAACAGCGGCTGGTCCTGCCTCAGGAATCCAGCCAGCAAGGGACCAGAGCTGAAAAAGCGGTTCCTCTATGCTTACCTTTTCTGCTATACGAAGCAGGGGTTTGCGAGCAGGCAGATGATGGCGAAGCGATAAGGAGAAAGGAACATGGCAAACGAAATGGTGAACAAGGTTGTTCTTGCCTATTCAGGAGGGCTGGATACATCTGTGATCTTGAAATGGCTGCAAGAAACCTATTGTTGTGAGGTGATAACCTTTACCGCTGATTTGGGCCAAGGGGAGGATATTGAGCCTGCCCGTAAAAAGGCCAAATTGCTTGGCATCAAACAAATTTTTATCGAGGACCTGCGGGAAGAATTTGTTTCTGACTATGTCTTTCCCATGTTC
>DEBO01000124.1 GCA_002348585.1 Alphaproteobacteria bacterium UBA2954
CTGTCTTCAAGCTGTTTTAAAAGCGCCCCCTCACCCGCAATTTCTATATCATTTACCACCAGCTGATAGCGAGACTGCCCTCCGAAAGTGGTCATTTTCCCAGTGCAGATAACATCAAGCCCGTCTTCAGGCCGGACAGATAAGCGGGCTGCTGTACCCTTCCATATAACAGCAGACAGCGCATTACGATCATCTTTCAAAGTCAGATAAATATGGCCTGATGCTGGGTTGCGCGGTTGCGAGATTTCGCCTCTGACACGGACATATTCAAAAGCGGTCTCAACCGTGCGTTTCACCGCCTGACTGAGCTCTTCAACAGTCAGATACGGCGCGTTCGTTGCAGGATTTATCACTTCGTTTGGCATTTGCAGATTATGCCGCATCGCGCTAGGTTAGGCGAGAGTTTATCCAGCCATTCAGGCACATTTTTAATGAGCGATGCAGGTATGAAAATTTTGATCATAGGTGGCGGCGGACGCGAACATGCCCTAGCCTGGAGCATTTTTGACTCTCCTTTATGTGATGAGCTTATAATCGCCCCAGGCAACCCCGGCATTGCCCAGTTAGGCCGTTGTGAAGCTGTGTCTGCAGAAGATACTGCCGCGCTTGTTGAGCTAGCCAAAAACGAAGCTGTTGACCTAGTTGTTGTTGGTCCAGAAGTTCCGCTGGTCAACGGCCTTTCTGATGACCTTATTGCGGCGGACATTCCGGTGTTCGGGCCGAATGCTGCTGCTGCTCGGTTGGAAGGTTCAAAAGCCTTTGCGCGTGATTTCTGCGATCGGCATAATATTCCTCAACCAAAATGGCAGAACTTTACCAAAGCCGAAGCCGCAACGGCCTTTGCAGCCGAGCTGAATGGCTATTGCGTGATAAAAGCAGATGGGCTGGCGGCAGGCAAAGGCGTGGTTATAAGCTCAAATCTCAAAGAAGCAGAACAGGCCATCATTGAGCTATTAGGCGGCAGGTTTGGGTTAGCAAGTCAGGAAATTCTAGTGGAAGAACGGATCACTGGCCCAGAATTTTCAGCATTCGCCTTAGTGGATGGGAAATCCGTATTGTGGTTAGCCTCCGCACAAGACTATAAACGGGCCTTTGACGGTGACGCAGGCCCAAATACTGGCGGGATGGGAGCAATTAGCCCCTCACCACATGAAACAGATGTTCTAAGAGATCAGATCATGTCAACGATTATCACCCCTGTTGCTAAAGGCATGGCAGCCGAAGGCTGTCCTTATAGTGGCGTGTTATATGCCGGGCTAATGCTGACAGAAGATGGTCCAAAGGTAATTGAGTTTAACTGCCGGTTTGGCGATCCTGAAGCACAAGTCGTTCTGCCCCGCCTTAAATCAGATTTCTTATCTGCCGCTTTGACGGTTGTGGAAGGCGGCTTGGAAAATTTTGATTTGCGCTGGATAGACCAAACTGCTGTGACGGTTGTGATGGTTGCAGATGGCTATCCTGGCAGCTACCAGAAGGGCCAACCCATTCACGGAGCTGACCAGCTTGAAACTGCTGATGGTAGCCTGATCTTTCATGCCGGAACAGCATCTGCCGATGATGGCCAGCTGATCAGCACAGGTGGCCGTGTCCTGGCGGTAACTGCATTGGGCAATGACAGGCATCTAGCGCGCAGCGAAGCCTATGCGGCCGTTAAGAAAATCGTTTGGCCAGATGCCATGTTTCGCACCGATATTGCCGCTGACTGAGGCGTCAGATCTTGACAACACCGCGTTGATTTTCAAAGAAAATTGTTAGCAGCTGTTCAGATGCGCTCTGATGGATGCCACCATAGATTTCAATCTTATGATGAGTCGTTGGCTGGTGAAACAGGCATGGGCCATGGTCTACAGCCCCGCCTTTTTGATCATAGGCGGCAAAATAAAGACGGCGCAGCCGGACATGAGCAATCGCCCCTGCACACATCGCACAAGGTTCAAGTGTCACCCATAAATCACAGTCTATAAGCCGGCTCTGACCTGTGACCTGCAATGCGGTATTGATCACCAACAATTCAGCGTGGGCAAGCGCATTATTGTCCCTGCGCATTCTGTTTTGTGCTGTCGCCACTATTGCGCCATGCGAGTCTGTAATCACAGCTCCTACAGGCACTTCACCTGCTTGTGCCGCCGCACTTGCAAGTTCCAGAGCATGCGTCATCATATCCATTTTTGTTTTCACTCACCTTATACTAGCAATCCTATGGCAAATCAGGAATATTTGCCAAGCTGTTCAGCATGTCTTACAACCACCCTTATGATCAAACCACCAAAAAAAGCCGAAGAACCATTTTCATTGGTGCAGACAGATGTGCCTGAGCGGATTGCCAAAAGGATTGCACGTGCAGGTTTATGCTCACGGCGCGAAGCAGAGGTGCTGATCTTAGCAGGACGGGTAAAGCTGAATGGAAAAATTCTGGATACAGCAGCTTGTAACGTGACCGCAAAAGATCGGATTGACGTTGATGATAAGCGCATCCCGACAGCCGAACCAGCCCGGTTGTGGCGATATTATAANNCAGAGCATGCGTCATCATATCCATGTTTGTTCTCACCCACTAGATACTAACAATCCTATGGCGAAGTAGTAATATTTGCCAAGCTGTTCTGCATGTCTTACAACCACCTTTATGATCAAATCATCAAAAAAAGCTGAAAAACCATTTTCATTGGCGCAGACAGATATGCCTGAGCGGATTGCCAAAAGGA
>DEBO01000068.1 GCA_002348585.1 Alphaproteobacteria bacterium UBA2954
AATGCGGCGGCCGGTTCAAGATTGCGGGCCATATCTTCTATCATGACAGATGTCTGAGGAACAATACCACTCTGTTCAACAAAAAGAACATAAGGTTGCGGGTTTGGTTTGGGGATATGATCAGATGCCACAATATCAAAAATAAAGTCAAAATGATCCCGGATACCAAAAGCGTCCAGAATGCGTGTTGCATGGCGGACAGTACCATTAGTATAAATATGTTTTCGCCCACCAAGACAAGCCAGCAGACTGTCTAGCTCTGGATCCGGCTGTACATCAGATAAGTCAATTTCATGCACAAAATGCAGAAATTCATCTGGTTCCATATCATATTCTGTCATCAGGCCGCGCATGGTTGTTCCGTAGGCACGGAATAAGCGTGTTTTCATCTCAGCAGCTTCCGTCTCTGCGAGATCAAAATGGGCCATTATAAATTCTGTCATCCGTGCCGCAACCCTCGGAAACAGGCTGGATCGTGCTGGATAGATGGTATTATCAAGATCAAACACCCAGTCTGTGACAGCTGCAGCGTTCAGACCAGTAACAGCTTTCCCAGTCTTTAAATCAGCAGTCATATTCATAACATTCTGTCCTTTCTTCTGCCGAACACTTTAGCTGAGCTTCAGGCGCAAGCACAGATAGGTTATGCTAGCTGTCCTCTTAAAACCGGATATTCATGCTGCTTGTAATATGAGGGCCTGAAGTTCTGTCTCACTTAAACTAGTCTTTTGTGATCAGAGTGCCAATCCCATGCTCTGTAAATAGTTCAACCAGAACAGCGTGGGGAGCCCGGCCATCCAGGATAACAGCAGCTTCTGCACCCTGACGGACAGCGGCGATACAAGTTTCCAGTTTAGGAATCATACCGCCCTGTACAGTGCCATCTGTGATCAGCAACTGGGCTGTATCAACGGTAAGGTGGGTGATCAGCTCACCATTCTTGTCTTTAATACCAGCTACATCTGTCAGCATCAAAAGCCGGGTTGCAGTCATCGCGCTGGCAACCGCACCAGCAGCTGTATCTGCATTTATGTTATAGGTCTGCCCGTCAAGCCCAAGCCCAACAGGAGCTACAACAGGGATCATTCCAACCCCGAGCAGAGCATGAAGAACAGTTGGGTCAACCTTTTCCGGCCGACCAACAAAACCCAAATCAACGCGTTCAATTTCACTGTCTGACGGTTTTGAGAGCTCAGCCAGTTTTGATGCTGTTATCAGCTGACCATCTTTGCCAGATAAACCGACAGCCCTCCCACCGGCAGAATGAATCGCTGCTACAAGAGCTTTATTGATACCGCCTGCCAGCACCATTTCAACAACCGATATGGTGGCTGCGTCAGTTACCCGCAAACCATTCACAAAATTTGATTTAATCTGCAATCTGCCTAGCATATCGCCAATCTGCGGGCCGCCGCCATGCACAATAATCGGCTCTGCCCCCACCTGACGCAGCAAGGTCATATCCGCGGCAAAACTCTCCACATATTCCTGTTCACCCATAGCGTGACCACCAAACTTCACCACAACAGGCTTGTTGGCATAGCGCTTCATGTAGGGCAAGGCTTCGATCAGAAGGCCTGCTTTTTTCAGCCAGTCTTCAGAATGTGCTGATGTTTTTGCCACCACCGTGCTCAATCTCTCTTTTTATTTATTGTTACTCTTGGGCGTTATCACTAGATCTAAACTCAAGAAACTAGCCTGACTATAATTTAGTCCTCAGCCAAATACCAGACAACAAATCTGCTGCAGAAGACAGAAGATTCTTGCCTATCGGTCAGCCCGTGGCAAGCTGAGGCTAGCCAGGTGCGCACGCAGCTCTGCAATACCTGCGCCAGTCTGCGAAGATGTTTTCCAGATATGTGGATAGGCAGCCACATGGAGGCTGATCTCCTGCTGGGTTTTATCACAGATCTTTTGAAGCTGTTCCAACTTAATTTTATCTACTTTTGTTAACACAACAGCCCAGGAAACCGCAGAATCATCCATTAGTTTCATCATTTCCTTATCCGTCTGGCCAATCCCTCGCCTGCTATCAATCAACAGTAACATCCGCTGAAGGCTCTGCCGGCCAACTAGAAATTTACGGGTCAGCTTTGTCCAGGCTTTGATATCTGTCTTAGAAGCTTTGGCATAACCGTAGCCAGGCAGGTCAACAAGTTGCAGACGGCTTGCGAGGGAAAAAAAGATCAATTGTCTTGTTCGTCCAGGGGTTTGCGATGTTCTGGCCAGTGTTTTACGGCCCGTCAAAGCGTTTACCAGTGATGATTTGCCAACATTTGAGCGACCTGCAAATGCTATTTCAGGTAAACTGATAGGCGGCAAGGCTGTCAGATTCTGAGCTGCACCGATAAAATCGCAGGGACCAGCAAACAAAAGCCGGCCTGCTTCTATTTCCTCATCATCAAAAGTGAATAAATCCTTTTTCATTAGAAGTGCCAGAGTCAGGCATTGCTCTGTTTTTCCAGATTTTTTGTGATCCACCACTGCTGAGCAATGGATAGAATATTATTCCATGTCCAGTAAATCACAAGACCTGCTGGAAACCCGGCAAGAAGAAAGGTGAAAAAAACAGGCATCCACTGGAAGATCTTCGCCTGTATTGGATCAGGAGGGGGGGGGTTCAGACGCATCTGGATCGCCATAGAAATCCCCATCAAAATTGGCCAGACACCTATGGACAGAAATTGTGGAATGAAGTCAATTGAATAGGGTAATAGTCCAAAAAGATTGAACACAGAGGTTGGATCGACTGCTGACAAGTCCTGAATCCAGCCGTAAAAAGGCGCATGGCGCATTTCAATGGAAACATAAAGCACTTTATATAAAGCGAAAAATATTGGGATCTGGAGCAAGATCGGCAAACAGCCTGCAGCCGGATTGACCTTCTCGCGCTTATACAGCTCCATCATTTCCTTATTCAAACGCTGGCGATCATCACCATAATCTTCGCGCATCTGCTGTATTTTTGGTGATAAGTGGCGCATTTTTGCCATTGATTTATATGACTTATTGGCTAATGGAAACAAGAGCAGTCGGACAATAATTGTAAAGACAATAATCGCCAATCCAAAATT
>DEBO01000142.1:0-5154 GCA_002348585.1 Alphaproteobacteria bacterium UBA2954
GGCCGCATCCGCTTGCCCCCGGCTGCGATAAGGTGACTTGCTAGTTCAGGAATGAGAGGCACATCTGATGCCATCCGGGCCAGGATTATATCATTTATCCGCGCCATCGAAGGCGCGCAGAGGGCAAGCAGTTTTTCAAGCGACGCACGGGGTGGCTGTTCAGTTTTTCGTTCGGCTAAGTTCATAACAAATCGATAAAAATATCCAACAGACATTCCTTCTAAAACTAAAGCGGGTTTTTACCTTTCGTGTTGATAGGCTGATTAACACAGCTTGTGCAAGCAAAAACAGATTTCTCTTTCAGCACTTGGAAAAACAGTGTTTCTATCAGATAATGCCGGCTATGGAATGTCTTGTAAAAACAACTGACCCGGTCCGCCTGACCCTTTTGCAGGCCTTATTGTCTGATGCGCAGATACCGTATCAGATTTTTGATCAGCATATTTCTTCACTGGAAGCAGGAATAGGTGTCTTCCCGCGGCGAATTATGGTGAGGACAGGCTGGTTGCGGCCTTCCCGTAATCTTTTAGCTGATGAAGGCCAGCTCTACGATGACTGATGCGACTGCTGCAGCGCTGGAGACAACAGATGACAGTTTTTTATCTGGTAAGGTGCATCTGCGCCAGCCACGTGACGGCTACCGTGTGGGTACGGATGCAGTCATGCTAGCGGCCAGTATCAATACAGGAGTGGTGTCCAAAGAACAAACCAGCAGAAATGCAGAGCAGGGCAAACGTCTGTTGGATATGGGGGCAGGCGTTGGCGGCATATCACTGGCGGTCTGTCAGCGGTGCGCAAATGTGCATATCACAGCAGTTGAAAAGGACCAGGCTAGCTTTGATTTGCTAAGGTATAATATTTCTGCAAATGACAAGCCAGCGGTTATTCGTCCCCATCTAGGCAATGTGCTGGCGCTACCGTCTGTGATGCGAGGATCCTTTGATCATGTGTTTGCCAATCCGCCGTTTCATCACGGCTCAGATTTGCCTTCCGGTTCGCGCCGCCGGCGTGAGGCACACTATGCTGATAAAGTGGCCCTGTCCGACTGGGTTGCTTCTGCCTTGTGGGCTGTAAAATCAAAAGGCAGGGTCAGCTTTATCGTCCGTGCTGACCGGACAGATCAAGTGCTTCGGGGCTTGAGTGATGGCGGTGCCGGCGAAGTTTTATTGTACCCTTTATGGTCTTATCGTAGCAGCCCGGCTATACGAATGATTATTACGGCACGTGCAGGCGTAAAGGGGGCTATGGCGATGTTGCCTGGTCTAGTTTTGCATCATCCCAGCGGGGCTTTGACGCCAGAAGCCCGCCGAGTTATGAAGGGGGAGGGGTTGCTGTTCCGCCACCCTGCAACAACACACCTCCAGGCCTAGAATGAGACTTGCCTGAAAAGGAAACGAGATGAAGTCATTTTTACAAAAGCTGATGTTCTGGAAGTCGCGCGTGCCGCGTGTTGCCCTAGTCCGGCTAACAGGGATTATCGCACCTGGAAGCAGTCCGCTGAAACGCGGCCTGAATCTGGACAGTATTGATCCTGTGTTGAAAAAAGCGTTTGGCATGCGCCGGATCAAAGCTGTGATTTTAGTGATCAACTCGCCTGGCGGTTCGCCTGTACAATCAGCGCTTATCGGCGCACGCATTCGTCAATTGGCCAAAAAACATGATGTGCCTGTGCTGGCCTTTTGTGAAGATGTGGCCGCATCCGGTGGTTATTGGCTGGCCACGGCTGCGGATGAGATTTTTGCAAATAATGCCTCTATCATTGGCTCTATCGGAGTGATTTCTGCTGGATTTGGCTTCCCACAAGCACTTGAAAAGCTGGGTGTTGAGCGGCGTGTTTACACCTCGGGTAAGTCGAAATCAATGCTAGATCCGTTTCGGCCTGAAAAAGAAGAAGATGTGCAGTATTTGCAAATGTTGCAGTCTGATATTCACCAGACCTTCATTGACCAGGTTAAGTCTCGGCGCGGAGGCCGTCTGAATGCATCTGAGAATGAGCTGTACAGCGGTCAGTTCTGGACCGGGGTCAAAGCGCGTGAACTTGGTCTTGTGGATGGTCTAGGCACCATGCATGATATGCTGACTGACCGTTTCGGTGACGAGTTGGAGATTGTGGCTGTTCAGCCAAAACGCCAGTTTTTCTCGTTTTCCGGTCCGGCAGGTGAAGCTGTTGGCAGGGCGGGCGCAGACCATCTGGTTTCTCATCTAGAAGAGCGCAACTACTGGCAGCGATACGGTCTGTAGCCAGATGCGGGTGCATAGGTCGCAATAAAAGGGTTTTGCGATATGTTTTCAGTTCCGAAATTACTGCTTTTGTTTGCAGTGTTATGGTTGGTCTGGTTGGTTTTCCGCCTGATTGATAGACGTAATCGGACATGGAATGCTGGTCAGGATAAGACAACAGAAAAAAAGGCTGACAGCTTTGTTGAGCTCACAGAATGTGAAGGATGTGGAGCTTATGTCACAGCGGCAGGGTGCGACAATTCTGACTGCCCTGTGAACAGTTGATTTTTATTTGGAGACTCTCTACTGTCCCGCTCATGATTGCGCCACGGCGTTCCTTCTGAATGTTAAGCTTACCTGTAACTGATGAAAACTGATTTTCAATCGATAATTCTTAATCTGCAAAGCTATTGGGCGGCAAGGGGCTGTGTGATACTCCAGCCTTATGACATGGAAGTTGGGGCAGGCACATTCCATCCCGCAACAACCTTACGTTCGTTGGGTCCAGACAAGGTCTGGAAAGCGGCCTATGTGCAGCCATCGCGGCGACCGACGGATGGCCGTTATGGTGAAAATCCAAACCGTCTTCAGCATTATTATCAGTTCCAGACCATAATTAAACCGTCTCCGCCCGACAGCCAGCAACTCTATCTTGGGTCATTGGAAGCAATTGGGTTGGATGTACACGCACATGATATCCGCTTTGTTGAAGATGACTGGGAATCTCCAACTCTGGGCGCATGGGGACTGGGCTGGGAAGTCTGGTGTGATGGGATGGAAATTTCACAATTCACGTACTTTCAGCAGGTTGGCGGGCTGGAATGTGATCCAGTGCCGCTAGAGCTGACCTATGGACTGGAACGTTTGGCGATGTTCATTCAGGGCGTGGAAAATGTCTATGATCTGGACTGGGATGGCGTACCATCAGATGAGGGCGGGAAGAGTTACGGTGATATTTTTCACCGAGCCGAGGTTGAATTTTCAGCCTTCAATTTTGAACATGCCACCACAGATGTCCTGTTCCAGCATTTTAAGGATGCAGAAGCTGAATGCACTGTGCTGCTAAATCGCCGGCTGGTGCTACCCGCCTATGATCAGTGCATGAAAGCAAGCCATTTGTTTAATTTGCTTGATGCCAGAGGCGTGATCTCGGTCAGTGAACGTCAGGCTTATATCGGACGGGTTCGGACACTTTCCAAGAGCTGTTGTGAGACATGGGTCGGCAAAGCTGAGGCCAGCCAGCAGGATGAACCGGGATGAGCGTGTTGTTTGTCGAAATAGGCTGTGAGGAGATCCCGGCACGGCTACAGGTAAAAGCCGTTTCTGATCTGTGTGATAATTTATGTGGCCGGCTAGTAGAATTGGGCTTTACTGCAGATAAAGGGCGCATGGCTGTCAGCCCGCGTCATATGGCTGTTGAGATTACCGGCCTCGAAACGGCTCTGCCTGATGTGCAGAAAGACAGGCGGGGCCCGCGCACAGATGCTCCGAATAAGGCGATTTATGGTTTCTGTCAATCAACAGGCCTAAGCCGAGAACAGCTTGTCAAGCGCCAGACGGAAAAAGGAGCCTTTTATTTTGCGGTGATGCGGCAACAAGGTGCAGTTTTGGCGGAATGTTTGCAGACAGTGATTGCTGAGACTGTAACCAATTTCCCTTGGCCGAAAAGCCAACGCTGGGCAGAGACAAGCCTGACTTGGGTGCGCCCGCTTCATTCGGTGAATGTGCTTGTGGATGGTCAGCCTATCGCTGGCTGGATTGAACTTGGCGGTGCAATGCGCATTGCCTTCGGTATGACAGCCATGGGTCATCCCTTTTATCCTGCTGATCCGGTCAGCCTGTCTGATTTTGACAGTTATGTTGCAGCCATGAAAGATGTTCACGTGCTGGTTGCTCATGAAGATCGAAAAGCTCGTATTGCGGACCAGCTTGAAAACGTTGCTGCCACAAAGCATCTGCAGCCAGTTGCCGATGACAACCTTCTAGACGAGGTCACCGGTCTTGTCGAATGGCCGAATGTTATCATGGGCCAGATTGAGACAGAATTTATGAGTCTCCCGCCTGAAGTTTTGGTTACATCCATGCGGGTGCATCAGAAATTTTTTGCGCTCTCACAAAAAGGGGCAACGGAAAATCTGGCGCCTTTTTTTATGACCGTAACAAACCGGCGTTCAGACCTTGTGAATGACAAGTTAATTGCTGCGGGCAATGAGAGAGTTTTGCGCGCGCGTCTGGCAGATGCTAAATTTTTTTATGAGCAAGACAAACAAACACCTCTGGAAATTCTAGCGGAAAAGCTCAAGCTTATTACTTTTTATGAGGGGTTAGGTAGCATTGCCGACAAAGCTGAACGGATGGCAGCCCTTGCCGGGGCCATTGCAAACCATCTTGATGCAGCTGACCCAGATACAGCGCGGCGTGCCGCACTATTGGCCAAGGTTGATCTAGCCTCAGAAATGGTCGGTGAATTTCCTGAATTGCAGGGCATAATGGGCGGTTATTACGCTACTGCTGCAGGTGAGGCAGCTGAAGTGGCAGACGCTCTGACGCAGCATTACCGCCCGCAAGGCCCGTCTGATGATATTCCTGCTAGCCTGTATGGGCGGATTGCAGCACTAGCAGATAAGATTGACACTTTAACTGGCTTTTTTGGCATTGGGGCCAAGCCAACAGGTTCACGTGATCCCTTCGCCCTGCGGCGAGCTGCTTTGGGCGTTCTGCGCATTATTGACGAAGGCAATCTTGACCTGTCTATTGATGCGTTGATGGCTGATGCTACTGCTCTCCACAAATCTGCCGGACACTGGGTTGATGCCGATAATAAAGATGCAGCAGCTCACCATGCTGACCTGCCTAAATTCATTCTGGATCGCTTGCGAGTTAGTTTACTGGATTCTGGAATTAAACATGACGTGGTGGCAGCAGTGCTTTCTA
>DEBO01000142.1:5552-10632 GCA_002348585.1 Alphaproteobacteria bacterium UBA2954
TTTTCTGTCTTCAGATGACGGCAGATTACTTGCTGGTGGCTGGAGACGTGTGTCTTCATTGTTGGCCGCAGAAGAAAAGAAAACAACAAATTTGTCTTTGCAGGTAGATGAAGACTTGTTTGTTGATCAGACAGAAACAGATTTGTATGAAGCGGTTCAGCTGTTGCCCAACAGTGGTGGCCAAGATGAACCAGCCATTTTGTCTGCCATGCAGGGTCTAGCATCGCTATCTGGGCCAATAGACCGGTTTTTCGATGCGGTTGTGGTAAATGCAGATGAGGATACTGTTCGGTCAAACCGGTTGGCCCTGTTGGCGGCTGTGCGGGCCAAGATGCTGGCAATCGCAGATTTCAGCCAGCTTGAGGGTTGAATATAGAGGAAGCCTAGAGGCAGATGCGGGTTTTTGTTAATGATTGTAAACGCTGAAAGGGCGGGGACAAAAATAATGACAAAATGGGTTTATTTTTTTGGAACACAGGCATGTGATGGCGACGCGTCACTAAGGAATCTTTTGGGGGGTAAAGGCGCTAATCTGGCAGAAATGGCCACGCTGGGCCTGCCTGTGCCGCCCGGCTTTACTATTACCACAGAGGTCTGCACCTATTATTATGATCATGACCACAGCTATCCGGATGCGCTGAAATCACAGGTTGAGGCCGCCTTGACCAAAATTGAGGCAGAGACAGGTCGTAGATTTACTGATGCTGATAATCCGATGCTTTTATCCGTCCGCTCTGGGGCTCGGGCCTCTATGCCCGGCATGATGGACACAGTGTTAAATCTGGGTCTAAATGATTCTAGTGTGGCTGGCTTGGCCGCTGCGAGTGGTGATGCCCGCTTTGCTTATGACAGCTATCGCCGCTTTATACAGATGTATGGCGATGTGGTTTTGGGTGTTAATCATGGCTTGTTCGAGGATGCGTTGGAAGACCTCAAGCTCTCAAGTGGTCTTTTTCAGGATACCGACCTTACAGCCGAGCAATTGGCCAATTTGACAGCTAGTTATAAGCAGATTGTAATGGATGAGACCGGTGCGCCATTTCCGCAGGACCCGGTGGAACAGCTTTGGGGAGCGGTAGGGGCAGTATTTGCCAGCTGGATGAATAACCGTGCGATCACTTATCGCCGCCTGAACGCAATTCCGGCAGCCTGGGGTACGGCTGTGAATGTGCAGGCCATGGTGTTTGGCAATATGGGTGCAGATTGCGCAACAGGTGTTGCTTTCACTCGTAACCCGTCAACAGGCGAAAATTTATTTTATGGCGAGTTTTTGGTCAATGCGCAGGGTGAGGATGTGGTTGCTGGTATTCGCACACCGCTGCCGCTGACCGAGGCAGCGCGTTTAGCTGGTGGTAAAGGTGAAGCTTCATTTGAAGAAGAAATGCCAGAGGTGTTCGCCCAGCTGGATGCGGTCCGCGAAAAGCTTGAACGCCATTATGGGGATATGCAGGATCTGGAATTCACAGTCGAAAAGCATAAGCTGTATATGCTGCAAACCAGAAGCGGCAAACGTACAGCTGAGGCTGCGCTCAGGATTGCCGTTGAAATGGCTGATGAGGGGCTGATCACAAAGAGTGAGGCTGTGAGTCGCATAAATCCTGAATCGCTTGACCAACTTCTGCATCCGACACTTGATCCGGATGCCCAGCGCGTCTGCCTAGGACGTGGTCTTCCAGCTTCACCCGGCGCAGCATCTGGAACCATCGCGCTGACCGCTGATGTAGCAGAAGCCCGGGCTGGTCGGGGGGAAGCCGTGATTTTAGTGCGGGTTGAAACCAGCCCTGAAGATATCCATGGTATGCATGCTGCAGCTGGTATCTTGACAGCCCGTGGCGGCATGACAAGCCATGCTGCTGTGGTGGCACGAGGCATGGGCCGGCCCTGTGTGTCGGGGGCAGGTGAAGTGCGCATCGACGTGGCATCCGGCAAGGTCTTTATCGGCGATGCTCAATTAAAAGACGGAGATATGATTACGGTTGATGGCGGTGTGGGCGAGATTTATATGGGTGAAATTGCCAAGATACAGCCACGTCTATCTGGGGCGTTTGAAGTGCTGATGGGCTGGGCGGACAGCCTGCGCAGGATGAAGGTGCGCACAAATGCCGAAACCCCGGCAGATGCCCGCATGGCCCGTGACTTTGGGGCAGAGGGCATTGGCCTGTGCCGGACCGAGCACATGTTCTTTGATGCTGACAGGATCGTTACAATGCGGGAGATGATCATGGCAAGTGACAGTGCTGGGCGCCAGGCAGCATTGGAAAGATTATTGCCGATGCAGCGGCAAGATTTTATTGAACTGTTTGAGATTATGTCGGGTCTGCCGGTGACTATCCGCCTGCTTGACCCGCCGCTCCATGAATTCCTGCCTCATTCAGATACAGAGCTCGAAGATGTGGCTAAGGCATCAGGCATATCTATTGAAACAGCCCGGCAACGGGCCTTAAGACTGAAAGAATCTAACCCGATGTTGGGGCATCGGGGATGCCGGCTGGCGGTCACCTATCCTGAGATTTGTGCCATGCAGGCTAGAGCAATTTTTGAAGCTGCGGTGCACGTGGCCAAATCGTCCGCCGCGCCGATACCAGAAGTGATGATACCCCTAGCAGCGACAGCTGCTGAAATTTCGATTTGCCGCAAAATAATTGATGAGGTGGCCGCAGATGTATTTGCAACAGCCGGACAGGATGTTTCTTATATGGTGGGCACCATGATTGAACTGCCGCGGGCAGCGGTCTGTGCTGACCAGTTGGCTGTTGAAGCCGAGTTTTTCTCATTCGGTACGAATGACTTAACTCAGACAGCTCTGGGAATTAGCCGAGATGATGCCTCTAATTTTATGCATGCCTATGAGGAAGCGGAAATCTATGAAATGGATCCGTTTGTTTCCATTGATGTCGATGGTGTTGGCCAGCTAGTGCAGATGGGCGCTGACAAAGGTCGGACTGTGCGAGGTGATATCAAGTTGGGGATTTGTGGTGAACATGGCGGTGATCCGAAATCAGTTGCCTTTTGTGAGACAGTTGGACTTGATTATGTCAGCTGTTCGCCTTTCCGAGTGCCGATTGCCCGTCTGGCCGCAGCACAGGCCAGCTTGAAGACAGATTGACCTTTTTTGCTGCCCGTGAGTTCCAAAGGAGAAGGACCATAATAAATTCACCCTGCCACCAGATAGCGGCAGGGATCTTTCTTGAATTATGAAAGCAAAGGTTAAGATGCCTTTTTACGCTCATTGATATCTAGCAGCTGTCCAGCTGAATTGATTTCAATCTTTTGCGGCTTCATCGCTTCTGGTATCTCGCGCACTAAATGGATATGTAGCAAGCCATCTTTTAATTCGGCTGACTTGATGTGGATGAAGTCATCCAGCTGGAACCTGCGTTCAAACTGGCGAGCTGCAATGCCGCGATATAAGATTTCACGGCCCTCATCATTTTCCTCCGGCTGAATGCCGGTGATGGTTAGCACCTGTTCATGAAGAGTGATCTCGAGTTCGGCATCGCTAAACCCGGCCACAGCCATGGTAATTCGGTAAGTGGCTTCCCCTTCTTTTTCGATATTGTAAGGGGGCCAGTTTGGCTGAGATGGACCTTGCGTAGTCTTGGCAAGGCTGTCCATCAGATGGGCCATACGGTCGAGTCCGATGCTGGACCGATAAAAGGGTGTTAAATCAAACTGTGTCATATCGATGCTCCTTTTCAGTTTAAGCAAGCGTTGGTGGTATTCCTCTAGCTCCCGCTTTTGCGGCAAGTCAGATGAAATAAATTAGGGAACCAGATTCACCTGTGGTCGGTCACAAGAGGTGCCGTAGCGGCCACCTTTAGCGGGACTGTTTGTTCTGCATTCCTTGATGTGTATGTGGGAAGTGGTATTTGTTTTGTCAATACGGGGAATTAACAGACACCATTTGTGAGAGGGAAGCGGGCTTAAGTGCAAAAAAGCAGGGTCTTAAGCCCTGCCTTTTGTGTTATCTAGTCAGCTTGGCCGCCGAGATTTCCAAACCTTTTGTTAAATCGGGCAACCTGTCCTTCTGCGCCTAGCACACGCTGCTGCCCTGTCCAAGCTGGATGGTTTAGCGGGTCGATTGACAGGCGCATCTCATCGCCTGGCTTGCCCCAAGTTGATTTGGTTGTTCGCTTAGAGCCATCCGTCATGACTAGCGTAATCTCATGATAGTCTGGGTGGATATCTTTTTTCATTGTCTCTCTTTCGCGACGTGCAGAAAGCGCATCGGCCCATTCAAGTTTGAAACTGTAGTGCGAGAGGTGTATACCCCTATTGCGTCTTGAGTGCAAGTTTTTTCAAATTATACCCATCAGCTCCGGTCTATTTTATGCCAGTTTCTGATTCTCGCCCGTGTCGACGTACTCAGACAGATTATCAACTGTCTTTGCCAGCTGCATTCTGGCCCTATATCCGGCCTTGGCGTGCAGAATGGCCGCAGCAACAGCTGTCCTAGTTATGGTAGCTCCCGTACTACTGTCCCTTGGGCGCGGGCTAGTCTACCTGGTGGACTAAAGCTTTGGAGCAGGTGATCCGGTGCTGCTGGACAGGGCTGTTTTTATCACCATTGGTCTTGGCTTTGTCATTGGTATGGGCAGTTATCTGCCAATGTCTATTCTCAATTATGTTTCCGAAAATAACATGGCATCTATGCGACGAGCCTTGTTTTTGCATGTGTTGACGCTACCTCTTCACTGGTTTGAAACCGCCAAGACAGGTGATGTGCTGGCCCGTCTGAATGCAGACACAGCTGTTGTTTAGACTGCACTGGAATCAACCGTATCTATGGCTGTACGGAATGTGACTTTGTTGATTGCCGGGCTTGTTCTGGTTGTGTTTCCCTCTGCGAAGATGTCTGTGGTTGTAGCGGCTGTTTTGCCAGTTGTGGTGGTCCCACTGGTGGTTTCAGCCAAGCGGTTGCGGGCGGCATCGCTGGCTGCCCAGAATGCGCTGGGAGAGGTCTCTGCCGAGGCTGAAGAGAGCCTGACAGGCATTTATATTTTGATGTCATTTGCTCAGAACGAGCAGGTGATGGACAGGTTTGACAAGCGGTTGAAACAGGCTCTGCTAGCGGCTCTGT
>DEBO01000142.1:10957-21546 GCA_002348585.1 Alphaproteobacteria bacterium UBA2954
GCGGCTCTGTCACGGGTGCGTCTGCGTGCGGCTCTATCTGGTTTTGTCATCTTTATGGTGATTGCAGCCGGTGCAGCAGACAAGATTACCACGCTGCTGGCGGTTGCCCCGCAAGCGGATGAGGCCCAGAAACATTTGTCTTTTTGAGCCCTCAGATAAAGGGATAACTGTTGCCTTTACTGATGCTGATTTCATTTATCCAGGACGACCAGATGTACTGGTTCTGGAAAATATCAGTTTTACAGCTGAGCCTGGCCAGAAAGTGGCGCTTGTTGGTCCCAGCGGTTCGGGTAAAACAACTTTGTCTCAGCTGCTGCTGCGATTCTATCCGCTGTAGACTAGTCAGATTGCTCTCAATGGCGTGGATGCCAGTCAAGTTGGGTTGGCCAAGTTGCGCAGCTTCATTGGGAAGGTGCCGCAGCAGCCAGTGCTGTTCTCGGTATCCATTGCTGAAAAGATTTCTTTTGGCCGCCCAGATGCCGGCCGCGAAGAGATTAAGGCAGCAGCCAGACAGGCTGCCGCATATGATTTTATACAACACCTTGATGGCAGCTATGATGCGCTGGTCGGTGAAAAGGGCGTGCGCTTGTCAGTTGGGCAGCGCCAACGCATTGCCATTGCCCGGGCGATTTTATGTAACCTTGCCCTGTTATTGCTGGATTAGGCAACATCAGCTCTTGATTCTGCATCTGAAGCAGCTATCCAGAGAGCTTTTCAGGAATTGACTGTGGGGCGTACCAGCCTTGTGATTGCGCACCGTCTGTCCACAGTGATTGATGCGGATAAGATTAGCGTTTTAGCTGAAGGGCGCACAGTTGCCAGTGGCCGTCATGAGGATTTGATGGTCAATTCTGATTTGTATCGTGAGCTTGCCGCACGTCAGCTCGGCTGATGGTCTGCCTGTTTGTTTTGGGTTTGAATGCTAGCAGACAATAACTTTGTTTGTGTGGTGAAGGTCTGCCTGCTAGATGCCGTTGAATGTGCCTCTCCCTTTGGGGTCATCTCCAAAGAATGATAGCATTAATTCTTTTTGTCGGAGGCAGGACAGCAGTCCTGGCCTTTCGCCTTTGCCAAAGCAGCGCCCCGCACTTCTCACTGCATGCGCACGGTTTGTGTTAATTTCAGCTCTATGCGCCGGTTTTTCTGGCGGTCAGCATCAGTTTTACCAGAGGTTATTGGCTGGAATTCACCATAGCCGGTTGCAGCCAGTCGCTCTGATGGGACACCCCGGTCAACCATAAAGCGGACAACGGATAATGCCCGTTCCGTAGATAAATCCCAATTGTCTGTGTAGATCCCAGATACAGGAATATCGTCTGTATGGCCCTCAACCTGAAGGATCCAGGGAATATCAGATGGGATGTCGGCAATAATCTGCATGATAGCATCAGCGATCTGGCCAAGCTGAGCCTGGCCTTCAGGGTTGATGCTGGCTTGTCCAGGTGCAAATAAAACTTCTGACTGGAAGACAAAGCGGTCACCCACAACTTTAACATCGCTCCGCCCTTCCAGAATCGTGCGCAGACGGCCAAAAAACTCTGACCTGAACCGCTGCAGTTCCTGAACCTTATTGGCAAGTGCTGCATTCAGCTCTTTACCCAGATTGGCGATGGCGATTTTATCTTTTTTGCTCTGTTCCTGCTTTTCTGACAGCAGAGTGCGCAGTCTCGCTAGCTCAGACCGCAGTGACTGCATCGCCGCTGTCAATCTATCAATTTCAAGGCGAGCCTGTTCAGACTGTTTCTGTTCTGCTAACAAATTAGTTGCGGCCTGCTTAAGGGATTGTGTCTTTTGGTCAAGAGACTTTGACATCTGTTCAAGTTCACGTGCCTGCTCTGCTGTTTGCGCGGATAGGGTTGTCAGCTCTGTTGTTAGGCGGAGCCGTTCAGTTGCCAAGGTATTTTCAAGGGCGGTCGTCTTTGTTTTTTCATCTGTAAGCTGGGCGGTCAGGCTGCTCAGCTGGGCGGTCAGCAGACTGTTCTGGTTTTCAGCCATTTCCAGCTGAGCCTGTGTTCTGGCTAGATCCGCTGACAAAACTGCGCCCGCCTCACGCTCAAGTGACAGTAGATCACCCAGCATCGCAAGTTCTTCGCGCAGGATAACAAGACTTTCATCTTGTCCGGATAATCGGTATGCCAAGTTCGCCTGAATCAGAACAAAGACCATCAGAACAAAGACAAAGACCATCAACAGGCTGGCTAGCGCGTCAACGAACCCGGGCCAGGTAAAATCACCTGCGCCTGTGCGGTTGCCTAAACGCGAAAGAGCCATTTTTATCGCCTCCTATGGTTCAGCTTTAACTATTGTGCCAGATTTGTCTTTACCAAATTTCTCTGTGCGTCACGTCATTTCTTGCCAGCTAGCTTTACTATAGCTGTTGATAAGGCCCGTAATTCAGTACTGACTGTTTCTTGCTGCAACCGTGCTTTTTCATCCAGAGAAGAGGTGAGTTGCTGAATTTGGATATTCAGCTGTGCCAACTGTTCACGCAAACGTCTATCATCTGCCATCTGTTCAGAAAGAACAGCAAGTGTCGTGTTCAGATTGGTAATCTGGCGCGTTTGTTCGGTTCGGTCACGCTGCGCTGCGTCTATTGCGCTAGCCAGCGTGATCATCGCTCGCGCGCCTTCTTCACTTAATCCCTGCGCTAGGGCCTGCTGTCCACCATCAGAACCACTGGAGGTCTGATCGCTGAATTTTGCAAACGCTGATAGCCAGTCTTCAACCTCATTGAAAAACCGGCCCATTGCTTGGCCGAGCTGCAGGTCAAGAAAACCTATGACCAGACTGCCGCTCAGACCAAACAGCGAAGAGGAAAAGGCTGTGGCCATGCCAGCCAGCGGGGCATCCAGTCCGTTTCGCAGCTGGCTCATCATGGCATCAAAATCAGTGCTGCTGAGGTCAAGGCCGCCCACAACACGGCCAACAGAGCCGATCGTCTGCAGCAACCCCCAGAATGTGCCCAAAAGGCCTAAAAATACAAGAAGACCGATAAAATAGCGTGATATTTCACGCGCCTCATCCAGCCGCGCCGCAACCCCGTCAAGGACTGAACGTAGAGATAAAGCGGAAAGCTGACCGTCCTCACTTGCATCTGACAGCATCACATGAACGGTAGCCAGCAGGACCGGTCGGGGGGCAGACTGGCTAATGGTATTTGTTTTTTGAATATCACTGAGCCATTTGGCTTCTGGAACCAATCGCCAGGTCTGTCTGAAAATAAAGGCAACGCCAATTAGAGCGGTAGCAACGATTACGCTGTTAAGGGCTAGATTGCCTGAAAAGGCTGATGCCAGCTGACTGAATAATAGGCCGATGATAATAAGGGTCACCGCCAGGATAACCACCATGCGCAGCATATAGCTGCGCGGATCTGTCATGCGCGCTTTCATTTGTGTCCCGCCTGTATTCTTCTGGCCTCTTATAATCCACCACTGCATCGCAGGGATGGTAACCCTTAATCAGATGGTAATCCTCACACCTAATAATGGCAAGACTATGAACGGAGGCGAGGTGAAGCCCAAAAACAGGTTTTGCCGGGCAGAATTTTAAGTTAGCTGGCCTAAGCTGTCTTTTGCGTGGCGTAGTTTTTTCAATAGTGGGATGTGCATGGCGCTGTTTGCGGCAACAACATCACCTGAAACAAGGCAGTTATCGCGAGCATAAAAGTCGGAAATAAAGCCGCCGGCTTCTTTGACCAACAAATAGCCAGCCGCAATATCCCACAAGCTTAAGCCGCGTTCCCAAAACCCGTCATAACGGCCAGCGGCCACGAAAGCGAGATCAAGAGCAGCAGCCCCAAACCGGCGCACGCCTGAAGAGGCCTGCATAATTTCTTTCATCTCAGCCAGAAACAGCGTGTCTGTCTCGGCTGTGCCTCTCCCCAGAAAGGGAATGCCGGTTGAAAATAGACAGTCGGTCATTTTGCGCCGGCCGGATACGCGGATACGCCGACCATTCAAAAAGGCGCCTGTGCCTGTTTCGGCAAAATAGAATTCATTGCGCGCCGGGTCAAAAACAGTCCCTGCTGTGATTTTACCTTTGTCCATAACCGCAATAGAGATCGCAAAATGGGGAATGCCATGCAGGAAGTTTGTGGTGCCGTCAATCGGGTCAATGATCCAGCACGGTGCATCTTTATCCGCGGCATCAATCTGACCAGCTTCTTCCATGATAAAGCCCCAGTCTGGTCGAGCTTTTGCTAGCTCGGCCTGAATAGTGCGTTCAGCGGAAATATCCGCCTGACTGACAAAATCAGCTGAGCCTTTGCGGGTCACCTGCAGGTTTTCAACTTCACCAAAGTCCCGCATCAACCGTTTTGAGGCAGCCATTGAGGCCTTATGCATCACATTGATGAGTGCTGAACGACCAGCCATGAACGCGTTTAGTCCTTTGCCCGTTCAACATAAGTGGCATCTTCGGTTTTCACCACGATGCGCGTTCCCGTTTCAATATGTGGCGGAACCATCACCCGCTGGCCATTGTCAATCATAGCAGGCTTGTAAGATGAGGAGGCTGTTTGGCCTTTGACTATAGCATCTGCCTCTACAACAGTAACGACCACCTGTTCAGGCAGGGTGACCGAAATTGGCGCGCCTTCATGGCTCATCAGAGTGACGCTCATGCCGTCCTGCAAAAAGGTTGCCTGCTCGCCAATCATATCCTCTGAAATGGAGAACTGCTCATAGGTTTCCCCATGCATGAAGATATGGTTTGTGTCTTCGGCATAGAGATAAGTGCAGCTGACTTCATCCAATATCACACGTTCAACAGATTCGGTTGCCCGAAACCGCTCATTCAGTTTTGTCCCATCACGAATGTCACGGAGTTCAACCTGCGCAAACGCACCCCCTTTGCCCGGCTTAACGTGACTTGTCTTTATAGCTACCCACAGGCGGGCTTTATGTTCAATCACATTGCCAGGGCGTATTGCGTTTCCGTTTAATTTCATCTTCTTCTCAATTTTTGCCTGCAGAATAATTGCTTATCACACCGGTTATGCGAAATCCAAAATATGGCGTGTTCTAGCACTGAAGCTGATAGGCTGGCAAGCGTTACCGGCATACCTTTGTCGTTCGGTCCTTTGCCAACTGATCCATGTAGACAGCTGTGTCCAGCATACGGTTGGCAAAGCCCCATTCATTATCATACCAGCCCATAATCCTTACAAACCGTTCATCCTGAACCTGTGTCTGAGTCAGATCAGCCACGCAGGAATGTTTGTTATGATTAAAATCAATAGACACCAGCGGCAGTTCATTCACATCTAGAATCCCTTTCATCGGGCCAGCAGAAGCTGCTGTGAGCGCGGCATTAACAGAGTTGATATCACATACTGTCTTGGCATAAAAATGCAAATCAACAACAGACACATTATCTGTGGGCACACGCACAGCAGAGCCATCAAGACGGCCATTCAGTTCAGGCAGCACAAGACCGACTGCCCGTGCAGCACCCGTTGTTGTTGGTACAATAGAGCGTCCGCCAGAACGAGCGCGGCGCAAATCTTTATGCGAGCTATCTAGAATATTCTGATCCCCTGTATAAGCATGAATGGTGGTCATATTGCCGGAGATCATGCCGAATGTGTCGTGCATGACTTTGGCCATTGGGGCAAGACAGTTTGTTGTGCAGGATGCGTTTGAGACCACCAGATGCTCATCTCTCAGCTTGTAATGATTAACCCCGTAAACCACAGTAAAATCAGCAGCTGAGGAGGGGGCTGAGACAAGAACCTTTTTTGCCCCAGCAGACAGATGAATAGAAGCCTTATCTCGGCTGTTAAATCTTCCTGAGCATTCCAGAACAATATCAACATCCATTGCGTCATGAGGCAGAACAGATGGGTCCCTTTCATGGGTAATTGTCAATTTACCTTTGCCCACATCCATCCAGTCATCCCCAAATGTGATTGGATGATCGAAATGACCATGAGTTGAGTCAAATTCAAGTAAATGAGCCATGACCGCAGTTGACCCAGGCGAGTTTATAGAGACAACTTCCACATCATTCCTGTCCGCCTCTATCAGGGATCGTAGAACCAGACGTCCAATACGGCCAAAGCCATTGATAGCAATACGTGTTGTCATCGTTGTAAATCTGCTTTCTTTTTAGGGTTGCTCCAGGCAGGTCTGAGCTGTCCAGAAGTCAGGCCAGATTTGCTTTAGCTGCAGCAACCACTGCCTCTTTTGTAATTTTAAAATGGGCAAACAGTTCGCTAGCTGGCGCAGATGCTCCAAACCCTGCCATTCCCACAAAGTTGGCTTGGCCATGTGTCAGTGCAGCCCAGCCCATTTCAAGGCCAGCCTCAACAACCACTACTGAAGCAGACGGTCCAAGCAGTTCTGTTTTGTAATCTTCATCTTGGGCAAGTAACAGCTCGAGGCAAGGGATAGACACCAGTCTTGTAGTGATACCTTCCGCTTCCAGAATGGTTCGCGCCTCATCTGCTAGGCTTACCTCAGAGCCGGTGGCTAGCAGGGTAACCTGCGGATTAGCAGAGCCTTCTTTGAGGATATAACCGCCACGTGCCGATTTATTTTCCCTGCTGTCTTCGTCCTGATGTTCACCTGAATTGTCGTCAACATTCAAGCGCAGTTGCGGTAAGCCTTGGCGGCTGAGCGCAAGAACAGAAGGCTTGTCTATTGCTTCCAGGGCTAGCTGCCAGGCTTCTGCTGTCTCTACAATGTCAGCAGGGCGGAAGACTTGCAGATTGGGGATCGCCCGCAGGGCAGCAAGATGTTCAACTGGCTGATGTGTCGGCCCGTCTTCACCTAGACCAATACTGTCATGAGTCATCACATAAATGACTCGCTGGCCCATGAGGGCAGACAGACGGATAGAGGGACGGCAGTAATCGGTGAAGACAAGGAAGGTCCCGCCAAAGGGTATCAATCCGCCATGAAGGGCAATGCCGTTCATAGCCGCTGCCATGCCATGTTCACGCACTCCATAATGCACATAACTACCAGACGGATGAGAAGCTGAAAAAATTTCATGTCCGGCAACCTTAGTATTATTTGAACCGGTCAGGTCAGCAGACCCGCCGAATAAAGACGGGATATTTGCAAATAGGATTTCAATCGTTTTCTGGCTGGCCACACGTGTTGCAACTTTCTGCGGGTCTTCGCGCAGCTGTTCTTTCATTTCTGCAATAGCACTTGCGGCAGCCTGTTTCACATCTCCTGATATATCTGCTTTAAACTGGTTCTTCTGATCCGCAGAACTTAGGCGTGCCCGCCAAGCTTTTTGTTCAGCATGACTGCGACTGCCCACATTTCGCCAGTCTGTCAGAATGTCTTCAGGGATTTCAAATGAAGGTTCTGCCCAGCCTATGGTAGCGCGGACAGCTTCAATTTCTTCCTGACCAAGAGGAGCGCCATGGGCCTTGGCCGTGCCTCCAACTTTTTCAGACCCTTTGCCAATTATGGTTTTGCACCGGATCAAGACGGGCTTGTCTGTGACAGTTTTGGCTTGGACTAAGGCCGCATCAACAGCAGCCATATCATGCCCGTCACAGGACAGCACATGCCACTGGCTGGCCTTAAACCTGCTAGAGATGTCATCTGAGGTTGTGATATCTGTGCTGCCGTCAATGGAGATGCCATTATCGTCAAACAGCACAATCAGTTTATTCAGCTTCAGATGACCAGCCAGTGAGATGGCCTCATGGCTGATCCCTTCCATCAGGCAGCCATCTCCGGCGATGACATAGGTATAATGGTTAACGAGTTCTGGCCCGTATTTTGCTGCCATATGGCGTTCGGCCATTGCCATGCCAACGGCATTGGCGACGCCCTGTCCAAGGGGGCCGGTGGTGGTTTCAATTCCGGTAGCATGACCAAATTCAGGATGTCCGGCTGTTGGGCTGCCTATTTGCCGGAAATTCCTAATGGCATCGATGGTCATATCTTTATAGCCGGTTAAATAAAGAAGCGCATAAAGCAGCATGGAGCCATGCCCGGCAGACAGCACAAATCTGTCCCGATCTGGCCAGTTTGGATCCTCGGGGTCAAATTTCAGATGCTTTGCAAACAAAACGGTTGCTGCCTCCGCAAAGCCCATTGGCATTCCCGGATGTCCTGAATTGGCGGCCTGAACCGCATCCATTGCCAGGACCCGAATACAATCTGCCATCTTCTGTGCCTTTGATTTTTGTGGCAAGACTGACATTTCTCTCATCCTTAAGTGTTGTTGCCCTGTATGTTATGAAAGGTCAATTAAGGCACTTTGTTGTGGAGGCTTTTACTTCATAACCTGTCATGGGGCGCAATGTGCATAAATATGTCTGCTTCGTCAATCTGCCCAAGCCAGGTAATCTGCAAAACAATAAAATGATTGGATGCTGCGGTGAGGCCGAAACTGCTGTCCGGCGCGGATCAGCCATTAGCTGGCATGGTTTAGCCTGCATAGTTCTTCAACATGCTTTGTTTAAAAAGTGGCGGATTAGAACCAGGCAGGGTTGTTTTTTTCCTAAATTGATTCCACACTGATTCGTGCTGTTTCAGGCCAAACCTGACTCACCTTCACACAGGTTGTTGACACAGTGTGCAGTTGACTGCCTGTCACATGATTAATGTGTCGAAAAAAGGACTAGTGTTTGCTAAATCTTTTTATTATTCGGGCTTGCAGATTATGACCGCATCATCACCATCCGCATCACGTTTATCTGCGGCCATCAGTGAATTGGAGAAGGCCCTGTCAGCGCTGGATCAAACCGTTTATGCCGTCAATCAGTCTTTGTCAGAGACCTCTGCGCCAGAACCGCAAAGTCTGTCTGCAGCGAATGGGGATATGATACCTGCCGGCCAGGTTCGCAAAGAGCTTGCCGCCCTGCAGGAACTAGTCAGCGGTGCAGTCGAGCTAATTGCCCTCGCTCGTTCAGGTAACGGCACAGACGTCACGAATTAGCAGGAGATTCATTAATGAACCAATCCATTGTGACGGTCCGGCTGAACGGACAGCCCTATCAAATGGGATGTGACGCTGGACAGGAAGCGCATATCGAGGCGCTGGGACGTGATGTTGAATCGGTTTTAAATGAGTTGACCGGAACAGTTGGCCAAATCGGCGAAGCGCGACTTCTGGCCATGGCTGCCCTGATTATTGCTGACCGAAAGTCAGAGATGCCTACCCGTGAAGACGGTCTAGATGCCACAGTCGCCACTGCCAGCCTTTCTTCTGACGAACTTGAACAGTTGGCGAGCCGGATAGAGGCTATGGCTGGCCGCGTTAGTCAGTTGAACGCTCAGCTTGCTAAACTGCCTTAAATGACCTATTTGAAGGATGTGGCGGCTGGGCTTCGCGCGCGGCATTTCAATCCCTGGGACCATAATCTTCTGTAGGGGACTGCCTCTGGCCCGATCGCGGTCTGGCTATCGTGGTGCCCACCTGTTTTACAGGTCACAGAGGATGAAAACATCCAACGGTTGTTCTGGCTGTCACAGTAATCTCAAGTGAGTTGGTCTGTCATTGCGCCAGCTTGGATTTGTTTGTAGCCTGCCCATTGATGGAAGCCGCCGTTGTGTAATACCTACCCTGCCTCAAATGAACCTCACACCTACAGTTGAAGAGCAGAAAGTCATCTTGCGCAAAGAGGCTGTTATTCGGCGCGCAAAACTGGCAGCAGAATATGATGCCTCTCTGATGCGCATGGGCACAGGGCTTGTGCGTTTTGCAGCCAGCCTGATTGACCAGTTTTGCCCCACAATTGTAGCCGGATACTGGCCGGTGCGAAGCGAAATTGACATTCTGCCGCTTTTATCTGCGCTTCAGGATAAGGGTGTTCACTTATGTCTACCGATTACAGGGCTTGCTGGAACGCCGTTATCCTTTCACCATTGGACATTTGGCACAGCGCTGGACACTGGCCGCTTTGGCATTAAACAGCCCTTCCCGGATGCTCAGCAACTCTTCCCAGATGTGATCTGCGTGCCGTTACTGGCTTTTGACAGCAGATGTCAACGCCTGGGCTATGGCGGTGGATACTATGATCGCACATTAGCTGACTTGCGCAAACAAGGTTACAAGGTATCGGCGGTAGGGCTAGCTTATGCAGGCCAGCAGATAGACAGGTTGGCAACAGGGCCTTATGATGAGCAACTGGAGAATGTGTTAACGCCTGAAGGTTGGCTGGTCAGGTAGGAATGAAATGGAAATGGGCACAGATTCATGCGAATCTTATTTCTAGGGGATATTGTTGGCCGTGCGGCCCGTCAGGCTGTGATTGAGCAGATGCCGGATTTGCGCGCTGAATTGGGTTGCGCTTTCGTGATTGTGAATTGCGAGAATGCAGCAGGTGGATATGGTGTCACACCAGCGATATGTGAGGATTTATTTGCCTGCGGCATCGATGTGATGACAACAGGTAATCATGTCTTCGATAAAGCAGAAATCAGTCTTTATCTGGCTAGTCAGGACAAATTGTTGCGGCCAGATAATATGGCTGACGGGCTGCCCGGAAAAGGTCATGTGATTGTTCAGAATGAGCAGGGCTTAAGGCTGGGTGTGGTGAATTTGATGGCGAATCTGTTTATGGCAGAAAATGCAAATGCGTTCGCAGCAGCTGACAAGATAAAGGCGTCTATGAC
>DEBO01000173.1:0-250 GCA_002348585.1 Alphaproteobacteria bacterium UBA2954
CACAGCCTTGGCTATATGGATGTGAAAATCTGCGAGTTGCATGACCTGCTCTCCGCTATTGAAGCAAACAGCCCGGTCTGGCCAAGCTTTTCAGATGGGCTGAAAATTGAGCGGGTTATGGATGCAGTTGACCGGTCTGCCCAAACAAATAAATGGGTGGATGTCTAACAGGCCTCTACCTTTTTTACGACCATCAGACCCATCCACCATCAACAATGAAGCTCTGGTTGGAACAGGCGCCTGCCTCATC
>DEBO01000173.1:591-4769 GCA_002348585.1 Alphaproteobacteria bacterium UBA2954
GAGGCCATGAACAAAACAAAACGGGCAATATCTTCGGGAATTAGCTTACGCTTCACGCATTGCCGATGCATAAGTTCTTTTTCACTCTCTTCTGTCAGCCACATGTCAATCTGACGCTGTGTCATGATCCACCCTGGAATCACAGCATTGACCCGGATGTTATCCGGGCCCAGGTCACGGGCCAACCCGCGGGTCAGCCCCTGAACAGCTGATTTCGCTGTTGTATAGCAAGGCATCCCGCCCTGACCGATCATCCAGCTGGTAGAGCCCATATTAATAATTGACCCACCTCCGGCAGCCGCCATAGGACCAGCAACAGCCTGAGCGGCGAATAATTGGTGTTTCAGATTAGTGGCAATCCGCTCATCAAAATAGTCAGAGGTTACACTTTCAAGAGAATGACGATCATCACGGGCGGCATTATTGACCAAAATGCGTATTGGGCCAAGCTTAGCAGAGACTGCCTTCACAGCTGCCTGAAGCGCATCAATATCCCGCAAATCACAATATTCAAAATGCAGATCTGGGCTGTCTAGATCTGCTGCTAGCGTTTCTGAAGCTGCTTTATCATAATCCAGAAACCCCACTTTTGCGCTCTGTGCAATAAAGGCCCTAGTTAGCGCCTCACCAATGCCTGAGCCCCCCCCTGTGATAAGAACTGTTTTGTCTTTCAGTGAAGGATAAATTGCGTCAATTGCCATGCTTGCCTGCCTTAATCTTAATGGGATTTTCGCCTTAAGTACTCTGCTATCAGCTGATCTGGACTGTCAGGATGCCGTGCGCGTTGACCGGCACAGATTGACCATAGAGGAAAAAACAGCTGATAATCAATATGAGGCTTTTCCAATCTGCAGGTCAGGAGATGTAGAAATGGCATGGGAGGTCGCCTTTCCGGTAAAAAATGAACTGGGCGAAGGGCCGGTCTTTGATACAGTTACAGGCTGTCTGTTGTGGTGCGATATTATCGGCCACACAGTGCTGGCAGGCGACACACAAACTGGGCTGCTCAAAACATTCGGCTTTGGGGAGCCTGTGTCAGCCGTGTTTCTGACAGATACAGACCAACTGCTTGTCGCCGGAGCAAGCGGGTTATACCAGCTGAATCCGAAAACTGGAACACGGGATTTGATTCTGCCGATCGAAAAAGATAATCCGGTTACAAGGGCTAATGACAGTCGTGTTGCCCCTGGTAATTCAATCTGGTTTGGGACGATGGGACGCAAGCTAGAAACAGACGCCGGCACCATTTATCACGTCAAAGACGGCCGATGCAACCCCTTGTTCAGCCCGGTATCCATCCCCAACGCAACCTGCTTTTCGCCAGATGGACGCATCGGTTACTATTGCGATACGCCGCAACAGAGAGTTATGCAGGTGGAGATTGACCCAGCCACAGGTCAGCCAGTTGCACCGCCGAGCTTGTTCACTGATTTATCCGCTGATGGCCTAAACCCTGACGGGGCTGTGACAGATGCAGAAGGAAATTTATGGAATGCACAATGGGGGGCAGGCAGAGTGGCCTGCTATAACCCAAACGGACGCTTTATAAAGGCTATAAGCCTGCCTGCAAAACAGGTGACATGCCCCTGCTTTGGCGGACCGGATCTGAAGACTTTATATGTCACCTCAGCCAGTGAGGGACTGAGCGCAAAGGAGCATCAGGAGCAACCACTAGCAGGGGCAGTATTTTCGCTGCAGTTAGAGGTGGCAGGCCAGCCAGAGAGACGCCTGTCATTTGATTAAATTGCCTGCGCATTTACAGGGAGAATCAGTGGTTCAAGGGCAGGTTTGCCCAGCACCATATCTGAGCCCTTTTCACCGATTACCATCGCGCCCGCATTCAGATTAGCTGACAACATGGTCGGCATAATAGAGGCATCAATCACCCGCAGCCCATCAAGCCCATAAACGCGCAGGCTATCATCTACGACGGCAGTCGGGTCAGTATTGGGTCCCATCCGGCAGGTCCCCATCATATGATATGTTGTTGTCCCGCGTTCACGGGCAATCTGAAGCAACTCGTCATCAGACTGGATATGCGGGCCGGGGTAAACTTCATAATCCAAAAAAGGTGCGAGAGCAGCAGAATGCATCAGCTGCCGAGCCAGTTTCATGCCAGCCAGCACAACCCGCCTGTCTTCTTCTGCATCCAGATAATTGGGCTGAATGACCGGCCTGTCATAGGGATCAGCAGACCGAGCGTGAATATAGCCAAGCGATTCAGGGCGCTGTTGCCAAGCAGCACAGGTAAATCCCGGCTCTGTATCAATTTCAGACTGTACCCCTTCTTTGTAGCTGGCCGGAGCAAAGGTTAGCTGCAGGTCATGATTGCGGATGCTAGGTTCAGAATGCCAGAAACAATAGACAAGAGTTGGACCAAGCCCAACAATAGAAGGTTTGCCCAGAGCATATTTAACAATTTCCCAAAGAAGCTTTGAGCCCCGTGTCATCTCATTAATTGTGCTTGTGTTTTTGGCCCGGCCAGTGAAACGCGGCGCATAGTGATCGCGCAGATTTTCCCCTACACCTGGCAGATGATGCACAACATCAATCCCTAGCTCAGACAGGCGAGTCGAATCGCCAATTCCCGACAATTCAAGGAGATGTGGTGAGCCAACAACTCCTGCAGATAAGATCACCTCACACGAGGCAAATACCTGCCGCTCTTCGCCATGGCGTCCGCCCCGACTGAATGCCACGCCGTTGGCCCGGCCCTTTTCAATGATCACTGAGGTGGTATGTGCATGCGTAATGATATGAAGATTTTTGCGTGATTTAATTGGGTTTAAAAATGACTTTGCCGCACTGTGACGAAGACGTCCTTTTGAAGTGCGTTGCACGTAACTAATTCCCTCTTGAATAACGCCATTATAATCTTCATTAAGAGGTATCCCCATGTCAGTTGCAGCCTGAATGAAAGCGTCACATAAGGGATGACGCCATTCAAGGTCAGTAATTACTTGTTCACCTGCCTTACCCCGATAGACAAGTGACCCGTTACCCACCCTGGTCTCATAGCGTTTAAAATAAGGCAGAATATCCGCATAACCCCAACCTTGGTTGCCACGTTGGGCCCATGTATCAAAATCCATCGACTGTCCACGATTGAAAACCAGCCCATTAATTGAACTTGACCCTCCAAGAGTTTTGCCCCGCGGCGCGGCAATGGAGCGGCCATTTGTGCCCCAGCTGGGTTCGGTTTCAAACAGCCAATTTACAGACGGGTCTTTCAGTGTTTTCACAAACCCTGCTGGAATATGGATAAGCGGGTTCCAATCAGATGGACCCGCTTCTAGAAGACAGACTTTATTTGCAGGGTTTTCGGACAGTCGGTTGGCCAGTACACAGCCCGCAGAACCAGCCCCCACAATCACATAATCATATCTTTCTGCCATAACCACTTCACACCATCACCTAACTTTTCTGAATTAGATCACACCGAAAGCCAACTATTAGGTCAAGCTAAATATCCGGCAGGCTATTTAAAGCAGAACAGATTTTGACATCTGCAGTCGCCTGCTTAGACTGAATACAAACATCAGCAATGCCAGCAGTGAAAGGGACGCGGTCATGAAAATCGCAATTATTGGCACCGGAGCAATGGGATCTGTGTATGCAGGAGTTTTAGCAGAGGCAGGCCATGAAATTTGGGCCATTGACAGCTGGGCGAATCATATCGAGCAAATTAAATTAAACGGACTAACTTTAGAAGGAGCCAGTGGCAACCGCACCATTACCAACCTGTCTGCCACAACAGATGCAGATGATGCCCCGGCCTGTGATTTATATGTCATTGCAACAAAGGCTGACGGGGTGGGGGCTGCGGCAAAGGCGGTGGCGCGGAATATGCGTGAAGACAGCCTCATTCTAACGATTCAGAACGGCCTCGGTGCGGGTGAGCGTATTGCGAAATTTATTGACACAAAGAATGTTCTTCTGGGGGTGGCAGAAGGCTTTGGGGCATCTATGAAAGGGCCAGGGCATGCCCATCATAACGCGATGCGCCAAATTCGGATCGGCGAAATGAATGGCGGCGTAACCGAACGGTTGCAGACGCTAGAGTCTGTCTGGAAAGAGGCCGGTTTCAACGCAAACGGCTTTGCCGATATTCATCAGCTGATCTGGGAGAAATATATCTGTAATGTTTTTCTGAGCGCGCCTTGTGCGGTATTTGACTG
>DEBO01000095.1:0-648 GCA_002348585.1 Alphaproteobacteria bacterium UBA2954
GAATGATGAAGGGCCGTCCGTGATTTGTTTAAATAATCAACAAAAGCAATCAGCCCACCATCATAGTAAAATTCGCTGACCTTTTCTTCTGCCTTGCGGTTATCAACCAGACGAATGCGAACCCCCGAATTCAGAAAGGCCAATTCACGCAATCTATTTTCAAGCGTTGCAAATTCAAACTCAACCAATGAAAAAGTCTCCGTTGAGGGAAGGAACGTTACCTCGGTTCCGCTTTTTCCGTTTGCAGGGCCAACATCGGCCAAGGGAGTAACAGATTCCCCATTTTCAAACCTCATCGAATGATGCCGATCTTCACGCCAGATATTCAGTTCAAGCCAGCCCGATAAGGCGTTCACAACAGATACACCAACACCATGAAGGCCACCAGAAACCTTGTAGGCGTTATTATCAAATTTTCCCCCCGCGTGCAGCTGTGTCATAATCACTTCAGCAGCTGAAATACCCTCTTCAGCATGAATTTGTGTTGGGATACCACGGCCATTATCAGAAACTGTGACAGACCCATCACCATTCAAAATCACCTGCGTAATATCACAATGGCCGGCCAAGGCTTCATCAATTGCATTATCAACAACCTCATAGACCATATGATGTAGACCAGACCCGTCATCTGTATCACCAATATAC
>DEBO01000095.1:968-3605 GCA_002348585.1 Alphaproteobacteria bacterium UBA2954
TATCACCAATATACATACCAGGTCGTTTTCGAACAGCATCAAGACCACGCAACACTTTAATTGAATCTGCACCATAATCTTCTTCTTGCGGGACCTCATCTGTCATCTTGTTCTCTCCCTAATTTGCGAACAGTCATTTTTATTGAAACAGCTGGCCATGTGAAACATTAATAAATTGCGCCGTTTGACAAAGCGCTGAGAAGGCATGTGTGTCAACGCCACTATACCATATCTGGCCTGATAAATCAGAACATAGTGAAAACAATTCTGAGCGGCGAGCCGGGTCAAGATGCGCAGCAACATCATCAAGAAGAAGGATTGGTGGACGGCCAAGCCGCTTATCCTGAAGAATAGCATGTGCTAAGACCATGGCAATCATCAGTGCTTTCTGCTCGCCCGTAGACGCCAGATGAGCGCTCTGGCCTTTATATGTCATGAATAGGTCAGTTTCATGTGGCCCTGGCATATGGCTGGCCTTTGCCAGACGGTTCTGACGTGCCGCATACAGAATGCGATCCTCTATTTCTATCGCTGGATGACCCTCAGCCAACCAATCAGCAGCTTGACCTAATAAACTAGCCCTGACGCGAGGAAAGTTGGATATAAGATGCTCAGATTCACGGTTGATATCTTCGATAAGTTCAGATCGAGTAACTGAAATCGCAATTCCTGTTTCAGCCAAAGATTTTTCAAGAGAAATGTACCATTTATCGTCTGCATCGCCATTTGCCAGCAGACGAGCACGTTCACGCCAGACCTTCTCATAACGCGTAAGACGACCACTATGTGCCGGATCAAACGCAATGGCAAGCCGGTCAATAAATCGTCTGCGTGCTGATGGTGACCCAATGAAAAGACCGTCCATTTGCGGGGTCAGCCAGGACAACGTAACTGCCTGCGCCAAATCAGCCTGTGACGCATTCACACCATTAATTTTTACAGCCCGCCGAGACCTTTCTGGTTGGCCAGCAAGACAGCCCGTGCCAACAGATGCGACCCCTTGTGGCCCATTTAAGTCAGCAAAAACTGACCAGGCAGGTATCTGGCAATCAGTCTCTGTCCGCTGCTGGTCACCCAGATACCCTAGTTCCTCACGACGGGCACGCCGAAGTCCTCTTCCTGGAGCCAGCATGGAAACAGCTTCCAGCAGATTTGTCTTCCCTGCCCCGTTGGGGCCTGTCAGAACCACCGCATCGCTTTCAAGATCAAGATCAGCCATCTCATAGTTGCGGAATGTCCGCAAATGAAGCTTCTTCAGCTTTGCTTCAATATTTGTTGATAATTTGTTTTTGCCATCAAATAAAGCGGGCAAAATAATATCCTGCTGAGTTTTAAAGTTTGATGCAACCTGTGGGCGGATCATCATCACCCATTCCATTTGCGGCGCACATGACAACCGCGTTTTTTGTTCGTTTTTTCATATACATCCACTGTACCTAGACCCGCATTGGCATCAGCACAAATAAATTATTATCATCCCCTGGCGTTGAAATGAGGCTTGGCGAACCAGGATCAGACAAAGCCATCTGTATAACATCGCCTTCAATCTGCTGGGCAATTTCCAGCAGATAGCGTGCATTAAAACCAATATCAAGATTGTCACCTGAATAACTCACTTCCAGCTCCTCAACTGCGCTTGAGGCTTCGGGTGTGCTAGCTGATAAAGTTAGAAGGTTTTCGGAAAGGCTGAGTTTCACAGATCTTGATTTTTCAGATGAGATTGTTGAAACCCTGTCAACAGCAGCTGAAAATAAGCCACGGTCGACACTCAGAACCTTGTCATTACCTTGCGGGATCACCCGTGTATAATCCGGAAACGAACCATCAATCAGCTTTGAGGTCAGCCGGACTTGACCAAAGGAAAATTCAGCTCGTGTCTCAGAGAGCTTTACATTAACTTCACCGTCCTCATTATCGAGAAGCTTCCGCAATTCTCCTACAGCCTTGCGCGGCAATATAATGTTGGGCAAAGCATCTGCGCCCTGCGGCATGCTCATTTGGGCCAAGGCCAGCCTGTGCCCATCTGTTGCTACAGCAGCTAATTCTCCTGAATCACTTTTGTGAAAATAAATGCCATTCAGATAATAACGTGTCTCTTCTGTTGATATGGCAAAACGGGTTGTATCGATCTGATGCCTCATATCTGCTGCTGTCAATGCAAATTGAACTGGAAACTCACTGTTATTAAAGGCTGGGAAATCTTCAATCGGCAAGGTGGGCAGCGTAAAATTTGAACGACCCGCCTGAACAGAGGCTATTCCGTCTGCAATCATAATGGTTACCTCTGCTCCATCAGGCAGTTTTTTCACAATATCATTCAGCAGATGACCTGGAACAGTACTAGCTCCATCCTGAACTACAGAACAGCTGACCTGTTCAGCGATATCCATTTCCATGTCCGTTGCTGTCAAAGTTAACTGACCTGCTTCAGCCCGAATTACAACATTTGCTAAAATAGGAATGGTGTTGCGCCGCTCAACAACGGAACTTACATGCCCGAGGGGACGAAGTAAGCTCAGCCTATCAATTGCGAATTTCATCGTGTATTCTCTGATTTTCTGATAGTAAAATTTAAGTTCCTTATTTTGACACACAAAATATAGCAGTACAAATGAAAATGAACATACAAGATATGCC
>DEBO01000175.1:0-457 GCA_002348585.1 Alphaproteobacteria bacterium UBA2954
CCCGACAAGGCCCACTTTATTTTTTTCTAATGTCATCTGCCTCTCCTTGACAAAACACACTCTGGTGCTGTCTTTGCGTATTTTTCTTCACTTTTAACTAAATAAGGCCATATATCCTCATCAAAAGACAAACAAGAAAACGTATCAATAAAAAATAAAATCTTGAAAGGCTAGTCTGTTTGTCTGTTTCTGGGGTAAATAGGCACAGCATCAACGAAACTGGACAGATGGCCATCTTTCAATCATAAGGCAAAAGAAAGACTGCGGTGAACCTCATGCATACCCAACCAGACATAAAGATCTTTGATCAGTCAGCCTTTCGCAAAGCACTGTCCTGTTTTCCTACAGGCGTTGGTGTAGCCACAATCGTGTCACCAGACGGGCAGCCCCATGGCATGACCATCAGCTCATTTAATTCTGTTTCAATGAACCCACCGCTGATTTTATGGAGCATCGG
>DEBO01000175.1:875-3784 GCA_002348585.1 Alphaproteobacteria bacterium UBA2954
TTTGCCCAAACCAAGCAAGACCGCTTTGCAGGTCTTGACTGGCATTTGTCTCCAACTGGTCTGCCACTGCTTGACGGAGCCGCAGCCACACTCAGCTGCAGGGTCTGGAGTCGTTATCCAGGCGGTGATCATGAAATCGTTGTTGGTGAAGTTTATGAGCTGACCTGCAGTGAAAAAACACCCCTGCTTTATGGTTTAGGCCAGCTCACATCATTTCCAAAAGAACTGTAGCAATTCAATTAAGGTTGTGTGAACAGCTGAACTTACAGCCCGGTTTCGATCAGGGTAACGCCTGTTGTTTTCCGGGTTGTTAAAGCGCGAAACGCATCAGCTGTCTGGGCCAAATTAAATCGCTGATTAATGGCAACTTTTATTTTTCCAGAGCGCAGCATGGAAAATAGATTTTTTGCTGAAGTCGCTAGCTGCTCCTCGGTAGCAATGTAAGTCGCTAATGTTGGGCGCTGCGTATATAAAGACCCGTTTGCAGCCAGATCACCAAGCTTAAAGTCTGATGCGAGGCCACTCGACTGGCCAAATGAGATAAAATGCCCAAGATTTTCAATCACCTTAAGCGACCCCGGATAGGTGTCCTTACCAACTGAGTCATAGACAGCCCGAACGCCTTTACCGTCTGTAATTTTCATGACCGCATCCACAAAATCCTCATCTACATAATTGATAACATGCGCATAGCCTGCTTGTTTTGCCAATTCGACTTTTTCAGCTGTCCCGGCCGTTCCGATTGCTGTTACGCCCATAGCGTTCATCCACTGTCCTGCCAGCAAACCTACCCCGCCTGCTGCAGCATGAAACAGCACCGTATCACCAGCTTGTAAAGGTACAGACTGATTCAGAAGGTATTCTACGGTCATACCTTTTAGCAGTGAGGCAGCTGCCATATCATCACTGATATCATCAGGCAGTTTGACAACTCGGTTTGCTGGGATCGCCCGTTCTTCAGCAAAGGCCCCAACATGCATCGGATAGCCCACCCGGTCTCCTTCAGACAGGCCTGAGACCCCTTCGCCAACAGCGACCACGCGGCCAGTTGCTTCATTCCCTGGCACAAAAACGTCGTTTTCTGGAAATGGGTAGACACCAGATGTCTGATAAATATCCAAAAAGTTCAGCCCCATTTTTGTCTGTGAAACAACAATCTCACCAGAACCAGGGGTTGGGGTCGATCTATCCCTGACTTCCAAAACATCTGCATTTCCCGGTGTTGCTGCGCAAACGAAACGTCCCATATTGACCTCTTTTCCTTGCATATCTGTCATGCTAAAAATGCTATCTTATGCATTAAGATATAGGCTCAGGGACTGAAAAGTCACGAGCAAAATGCACCATCTTTCTTTTCATTTCCAAATCTATTTGGACAGGCTTTTTACTTGTCAAAACATCATTTTGTTCGGCACACTGAACATCATGATCTTCTTAATCTAGCAGTCTGGGTGAAACAAAAATAAATATGCAACAGACAAGTGAACGGGCTCATCATCTGCAATCCAGCCTGATAAGAAATGTAGCTGAAAAAGGCATGCAGATGCAGGATATTCTGCCCCTGTGGTTTGGAGAAGGGCAATGGCCAACATCACAGATAGCGATCGAGGCAGCCCAGAATGCCCTTCTGGCAGGGGATCATTTTTATCAGCCAAATAATGGCAAGCCTCGGCTCCGGTCTGCGCTGGCACATTACATGAACGGATTGTACGGCACGAGTAAAACCAGACAAAACATCACTGTAACCGCTTCTGGCATGCAGGGTCTGGCCCTGACTGCCCTGGCTCTTATAGACAGTGGTGACCGTGTTGTTTGTATTGACCCGGTCTGGCCAAACCTAGGCGAAAGTTTCAAAATTGCGGGAGGTGAGATTTACCCAACAACCTTGGTTGCACGTGATGGGCGTTGGCATCTGGATATGGAACAACTTCTAGCCAAGCTAACTGATAAGACTAAAGCGCTTTTGATTAACTCACCAAACAATCCTACAGGCTGGGTCTGCTCTGCTGAAGAACAAAAGATCATTTTAGATCATTGCCGCAAACAAGGAATTTGGATTGTGGCTGATGATGTATATGCGCGGCTATATCAACATGGCTCTTTAGCGCCAGGATTTCAGCATCTGGCAAATGCGGATGATTTGCTTATTTCGATCAACAGTTTTTCAAAAGCTTGGTCAATGACAGGTTGGCGCCTTGGTTGGATAACCGCGCCAGCTAACCTTGAAAAGACTTTTGCTCATCTAACTGAATTTAACATTGCCTGTCCGGCCGGTTTTATTCAGGAAGCAGGTCTTGCAATGATCGAGCAGGGTGAGGCAGAGATCAGCCTACTGCAGCACAGGTTACGTAGAGCACTCACGCTCACCCGCACCCGCCTGAAACACTTTGAGGATATTTCATTTATCGAGCCCGACGGCGCATTTTACTGCTTTTTTTCTATAAGAGGCTTAACAGACAGCTTGGCTTTTGCGCATGCTCTCCTGGATCAAACAAAGGTAGGACTAGCCCCAGGGCTGGCCTTTGGGCCAGCTGGCGAGGGATATCTGCGGCTGTGTTATGCGCAGGATGAACAGGTCCTGAATAAGGCTTTTGACAGACTAGACAAAGGATTTAACGCCGTCAGAAGAACACTAATAGAGAATAAATAATATATATATGGAAAAAATGAGTCACAAATGCTGATCAGAGTGCATGAAATAACATCCTGGTTGACAGACATTTTTGCAACAGCTGGCTGTCCTGATAAAGAAGCCCGTTTGATTGCTGTCCACCTTGTTGATGCGGATGCGAGCGGCCATCCCAGTCACGGCATTGTCAGGGTTCCCCGCTATATTGATTATATCCATGCGGGAACAGTCCGCCCTGTTTGTGCATATGAAACACTGGTTGACTCCGAAACGCTGTGTC
>DEBO01000115.1 GCA_002348585.1 Alphaproteobacteria bacterium UBA2954
CCGCCGCTGTTCAGCGTTGCAATCTCCCCATCCTGACGGGCGGGTTCTGGCTGGGGCCTCACGTCTGTTCGGTCTGCGGCCAATTTGGGGAAGCAGCAACAGAAAAGCCCTGTCTGGCCTTCGGCATTTGGCCGGCGAGCTGAAATCAGGCCGATCAGCTGTGATTACCCCAGACGGCCCACGCGGACCTGCCCGGTCCTTATCCATGGGACCGATCAGCCTTGCCCAGCTAACCGGTGCACCCATCACTATTGTTTCCTGGTCAGCACAGCATTGCTGGCGAGCAAAAAGCTGGGATAAAATGAGATTTCCTAAACCTTTCAGCCCGATTACTTGCAGATGGTCTGAGCCCATTTACCTGCCCCGCACGAAATCCAAAAAAGAAATGGAACAACAACGTCTTCTGATCGAGGCACAGCTGAACAAGCTGGCCAGCTCTCTTGATGCTAACAATGAGGACGGGCAAGTCACATGATCGGAACAGTTGACGGTTATAACCGCCTGTGGGCCTGCCTACGTCCGTTTTTATGTATCTATCTTACCTGGCGCAGCCTGCGCGGAAAAGAAGACCGCAGCCGGCAGGAAGAGAGGTTTGGAAAGGCCTGGCGGCGAGCACGTCCAGCAGGCCATCTTATTTGGCTTCATGCTGTTTCCGCAGGCGAATCAGTGGCAGCTATAAGCCTGGCAAAGGCCTGTCTAAAGCTGCAGGGAAAAGCGCATATTCTGATTACAACAAATACCCTAACAGCCCTTGAACAGCTTGAACGCACAAAGCCAGACCAGACAATTATTTGTTATCAGCCCCTTGACCATTCAGCCTATGTAAAAAGATTTCTAGCGTATTGGCAGCCAGACAGTGCTGTCTTTCTAGAATCTGATTTCTGGCCAAATCTGATTATTGAGACAGCTAAACGAAATATCATTGTGCAGTTTGCCTCTGCGCAGCTATCCTCTACCGCGTTTATCAATTGGAAGAAACGACCTGAACTGGCCACTCAGCTTTTCAGGGCGGCTCAGCTTATCTGCGCTGTCGATGATGAGCAGAGGCAGAGATTCGAACAGCTGTGCGAGCCTGATGTTGCATCGCTGTCAGATATAGGGTCAGAGAAAAAGCCAGATATAAGAATAGTTGGGTCGTTAAAGTTGAACGCTGTCAGTACTCCAGTTAACGAAACTTTTGCTAACCAGCTGAGAACCGCAGCAGGAAGCAGGCCTATTCTTCTTGCTGCCTCAACGCATAGTCCAGAAGAACAGATACTCCTAAAGGCTAGTCAAGAGGTCGTTCGTGCCGGTTACCCACATCTGCTGATCATTGCCCCGCGTCATAGTGAGCGCAGTCAGGACATTGCACGCCTGATGCCACAAGCAGCGCACAGGAGCAAAAACCAGCTTCCGCTCATCGGGGATAACCATTTCCTTGCAGACAGCTTTGGTGAGATGACCAGTCTGGTAACCGCAGCAGACATTGTTTTCCTAGGCGGATCATTTGTACCAAAGGGTGGGCACAATCCTTTAGAGATCGCCGCCCTTTCCAAGCCACTAATAACCGGCCCGTCTCAGTTTAAAAACAAAGTAGAATTTGATACACTTCAGCAATATGGTCAATGCATATCAGTAAAGGATGGAGCTGCGCTGGTCAAACAGCTAAACATCTGGCTTGAAGCTTTACGCGCAGATGGCAGGGCTATACCACAAGACAACCTCGACAAGGCCTGTGCTTATGTCAAGCAGGCTTGTGAAAGACCTTCAAAAACGGCAAGATTAATTATAGACAGGCTGCCTACACAGCACCATCCAAACCAGAACTGAACAGCAGTGAACCAATATGATAACCGCGCCAAATTTCTGGACAAACAGAGGCTTGATTTCAACCGCGTTACTGCCGTTAAGTTTGATATGGATTTTGGCAGGACAATTACGGCAGATTTTGGCAAAAACTGAGATAGCTGATCTACCTATTATTTGCGTCGGCAATATCCTGGTCGGCGGATCAGGCAAAACCCCTGTCACTGCAACTTTATGCAGAATGCTTAAAGAACAGGGCTATGCGCCCTGTATTCTTACACGTGGCTATAAGGGCAACAAGAAAGGCCCTTTGTTTGCTAATCCCGCTCTACACACAACAGATGATATCGGAGATGAGGCTATTATGCTGGCCTTCTCAAATGACGTCTGTGTCTGTGCAGACAGAATAAAGGGTGCAGACTTCATAGCAGCCCAGAATAAATTTGACGTGATCGTGATGGATGACGGGATGCAAAACCCCTGGCTGCACAAAGATATCACCCTCACTGTCTTTGACGGCGGAGCGGGCGCAGGCAACCGGCGCTTACTGCCTGCAGGACCACTGCGTGAGCCTCTGAACACAGGACTTGCTAAAGCCGACGCAACCATCCTTAACGGACAGGATGAAACAGGTCTCTCTGCTCTGCTGCCTAACACATTGCCACAATTTAGAGGTAAACTCTACCCAGACCAAAAAGTGGCAAAGGCAATGGGTAAAAGGCGGTTTATTGCGTTTGCTGGCATTGGCAGGCCAAGGCGTTTCTTTGAAACTGTTGCCAAAACTGGTGCAAACGTGGTTCGCACTCTATCCTTTGCGGACCATCATAGCTATTCTGAAGCTGATTTATCGCGGCTGCAGCAAGAGGCTTGGACAAACGGTGCTGACTTGATCACCACTCACAAAGACTGGGTTCGTCTGCCGCCTGACTGGCGTGCGCGGATATTGGTACTGCCTGTAATCTTCCGATTTTCACGAAACGACAAATCAGCATTGTTGAAGCTGATTACAGCTGTGCTTCCAGAAAGACAAAGCTGATGTCGATGTCCTATCGGCCAGGCTGGCTTAAATTTCTTTACAGCTGTTTCATCTGGCCCTTGGAAGCAATTCTGCTTGGCCTTCTTATCGGATTGCTAACTATATTACCTTTGCGTGTGGCCAGCTTTGTGATGGGTAGATTATTTGCGGGGCTAGGTCCTATAACCCCATGGCACAAACGTGCAGAAGATCAGATGAAACTGGCTTTGCCTGAATATTCAAGAGCAGAACGACAAATCTGGTTACGTGAAATGTGGGACAATCTGGGCAGGACGGCGGCAGAATTTATGAAAACCAGACAGATGCTCAATAAGGGCTATATCCAATTTGAAGGCCTGCATCATCTGACAGACCATGATGGTGGTTTTGTCATTGGCGCTCATCTGGGCAATTGGGAAGCTCTATCTATGCTGGGACCCTGCACAAATGTGAAAACTGGTTTAATCTACCGCCCACTAAATAACCCTTATGTGTCTAGACTGATGAAACGTCGAACCTATTCTGCTGATGCAGATATTTATGAAAAAGGTCGACAAGCCGCAATCGGCATGGTGTCAACCTTGCGCAAAGGAGGCTTCATGCTGCTTCTGGTTGACCAGCAATTACGCGAGGGCGAAACAGTGCCATTTTTTGGCTATCCCGCCAAGACCGCTGTGGCCCATATCAAACTCGCCGCAAAAACAGGCAAGCCTATTTTTATGGCGCAGACCGTCCGGGGGCCAGGCTGCCACATCAAAGTCTCTCTTTCTGCACCGATTTATATGCAGCAGAAAGCTGATGACAAGGACTGCCGAGAGGTCGCAAAACAAATCAATCAGCAGATTGAAACATGGATAAGGCAGCATCCAGGCCAGTGGCTCTGGCCACACAGGCGGTGGGGCAAGATTCCGCCTGAGCAGATTTCAAAATAAATCACCCTGCGTTTTATCACCACCAGTTTTTGATTTTTTGGGCTGTGGACCTGTAGCCGGTTCAGGGTCAAGCTGTGCCCTGCGTTCAGTATCAGAAAATCTAATTTTCACTGTTGCGCGTTCAGGGGCAGCCTTGCTTGTCTTCACAGGTTTACCGCGTTGATCTGTAACAAGTGCAAACCCCCTATCTAGTACTCGTTGATAGGAATTAGCAACCAGAAGCCGTGCTGTCTGTTTTAGTCGGTTATCTGCGCGTTCTAGAATAGCAGACAGACTATATTCAAGACGCCTGTCCAATATACTGACAGTTTGTTTAATTGCGCCTACACGCTGTTCAGGCGACACAAGCCGGTCAGACAAAGTGGCCAGTCTTAGCTGAGCGCGATCAAGGTTCCTGTAAAGCCCTGTATCAATGCGCGTGAAAGCCAAATCAACTGATTGTGACAAACGGCCTATAAGATCCTCAGGGTGCAGCAAGCCCCGTTCAGCAGCT
>DEBO01000149.1:0-5739 GCA_002348585.1 Alphaproteobacteria bacterium UBA2954
ATGGCCGAACGTGCGCGACCTGTCCTTGCAAAGTCTTCCCACTCACTGCGTGGACTCGCAGTTTTCTCTGTTATAATCGATACCTGATCACCATTAACAAGTTCAGTTGTGAGCTGGCGTCGTTTATCGTTGACTAAAACTCCTACGCATCTGTCACCAACATCTGTGTGAACTGCGTAGGCGAAATCAATTGCTGTTGCCCCCTTTGGCAGGCTGATCAAATCACCTTTGGGTGTGAAACAAAAAACTTTGTCCTGATACATTTCTAGCTTTGTATTTTCCAGAAATTCTGTTGCCTCGTCGTTTAATTCGAGCAGGCTAACTAGTTCTCGCGCCCAACGGAAAGTCTCGAGTCGTGCTTTGCGTTCCACTTGTTTACTTGCCTGGTCTGAACTTTCCTTATAATCCCAATGAGCAGCCACACCCCGTTCTGCTGTATCATCCATCTCCCATGTCCGAATCTGAATTTCAATCTTCTGTCGCATAGGGCCAATGACCCCAGTGTGCAGAGACCGGTAACCATTTGTCTTTGGGGTAGATATGTAGTCTTTAAACCGTCCCATAACCACAGGGAAAGCTGTGTGAATAACTCCTAATGTCTGATAGCAGTTGGCCTCATTCTCAACGATAACCCGAAAAGCCATCACATCAGATAACTGATCCATCGTGACATTTTTGACCTGCATTTTTTGGGAAATTGAATAGGCCGTTTTTCGCCGCCCTGTTACTTCGCACTTTACGCCTTGAGCGGATAAGATTGTCTCTAATTCCTGACAGATTTTAGGAATTAAACTCTTAGTTTCAATTGCTAGAAATTCCAGCCTGCCTAGAATGGAATCACGCATTTCAGGTTGCAAAATCTCAAAGCTCAGATCCTCAAGTTGATTCTGAAATCGCGTCACTCCCATCCGTTCAGCTAACGGCGCATAAATTTCCATTGTTTCAGAGGCAACGCGTCTTCGCTTATCATGATTACTGATAGCTTTTATGGTTTGCATATTATGCGTGCGATCTGCCAGTTTCACTAACAACACACGTATATCTTTTCCCACCGCAAGCACAAATTTACGGAAATTTTCAGCTTGTTTTGTATCAACCGACTGCAGTTCGAGACGGCTGAGTTTGGTAACCCCATCCACCAGCATAGCTACGCTGTCACCAAAAATGTTGCGAATATCCTGCAAAGTCACATTACAGTCTTCCACTGTATCATGCAGTAACGCTGTTATCAGCGTATCAATGTCTAAACGCATTTCTGCCAGAAGACAGGCTACATGAAGCGGGTGGGTAAAATAAGGCTCGCCACTTTCGCGAGTCTGGCCTTCATGTGCTTTTCGGCCAAATTCAAACGCTTGTCTCAAACGTACAAGGCTGTCTTCATCGTCATAGCGGGCACGAATGTTAAGCAAATGGGTGAAAAGCCCTGTTACAGGGTCTGTTCTTTCAATCGAAGGAATTTCTGAGTTCAGCCGGCCTTCCATATCTGCCTGATGTGTAAAAATTCGAGAGCACCAAACATTAGTCTCCAACCTTTACTGGTCAGCGTCAAGAGACGCAATATCAACGTCCTCAAACCCAGTTGCATTCAGCTCGTCACCGGTGCCTATCTGCATACCAGAAACCTCAAGGTCTTCTATACTTTCCAGGCCAATCATATTTGACATGTCTTCATCTGCTGTTGCTGATGCCTCATCTGAAACTGTTACTTCCTCTTCACTCTCGTTAAAGCGCTGCATTGACTGGATAATCCGGTCTTCAATCTGATTAACGTCTATGGTTTCGTCCGCAATTTCTCGCAAGGCGATCACAGGGTTTTTATCGTCATTACGGTCAATCGTAAGCAATTCACCTTTTTGAATGTTGCGTGCCCGCTGAGCGGCAGTCAGGACCAAGTCAAAACGGTTTGAAATTTTTTCTATACAATCTTCAACGGTAACACGAGCCAAAGCAAACTCTCCTATCTGCGGGTCGGGCAGGTTCGAGACACAAATTTAGCAGATCACTAACTAAACGAAAATCATTGGATTTTCAAGAATTTTCTTCCCACTTAAAGTATTTTTGAGTTTTGTATGTTATGCTCTGGAACAACCATTTAAACCAAAGACATCGACCCAAACAAATTTATAACCTTTTTTACTGCTCAGAACTGGAATCCAGAACCGGGCTGTTCCTCACCTTTGCCATCGACATTAAATCACTCTCCTAACATGAAATGTATTCGAGAGCCTATAGAACCTAAAAAGAATTTCAATTTTTTGGCGAATTTTTAAATTTACATCAACACTTCTAGATATATTTAAACGTTACGAAGAAATGGGAGGAGAATATTTTTGAATTTTCTGATTGGTCAGTTTAATCTGCTCAGCTAATTCTCTTATAGTGATATCCTGGGTCGGATGACGCCAATGTGGTGCAATATCACACCAGGGCAAAAGAACAAAGGCTCTCTCAGTTAGACGCGGATGAGGCACAGACAATCTTTCATCTTCAATAACAAATAAACCATAGGCCAAAATATCAAGATCTAATTTTCTAGCGGCGTTTTTCACTGTCCGAACTCTACCGAAATTGGCTTCAACAAGTTGCAGATAGTCCAATAACTCATGTGCTGTCATATCGGTCTGGATATGCAAAACAGCATTCAGAAAATCTGGCTGGTCTGAGGCAGGAATAGGAGCAGTGACATACCATGGTGATGCAGCAATAACATCAACAGAATTTGAAAGTTGAGTAGTGGCATCCAATAAAGCGGTATGAATATTTCCATAGCCTTCAGGAGCTATATTGCTCCCGATTCCAATATAGATATCATTTTTCATTATGCATTTCCCATCTTCACCATCCTTGAAGCCAGCAATTCGCCTACTGGAAACTCGCAGCAATTTACAATAATCTAGACCATTATAATCAGCAGTGGACAAGCTATACAAATGACTTCAATATGGCTTTTTATACAACCATTTACTGAAATTTATACAGCTTCATTTATTAGGGATATTTTTATGGAAAAAACTGAACGTTGCGCATTATTTATAGATGGGTCCAACTTTAACGCTACAACAAAATTACTAAATATTGATGTTGATTATCTGAAATTATTACATTTTTTTCGTTCAAGAAGCACATTTATCCGAGCCTATTATTATACGGCATTACCAGATCCATCTGAACAGTCTCCGCTGCGTAAGCTAATCGATTTCCTGGATTATAATGGATATATGATTGTCAGCAAACTCACCCGAGAATTCACCAATCATCAGACCGGCGAAAAACGCACCAAAGGTAATATGGATATGGAACTGGCACTGGACATGCTGAAACTCGCTCCACATTTAGATCATGCCGTGTTGTTTTCTGGGGACGGTGACTTCTGCCGTCTACTGGAGGATGTTCAAGGAAAAGGTGTAAGAGTTACAGTTGTTTCATCCATTAAGACGCATATGCTTTCTGACGCATTGCGAAGAAAGGCAGATGAATTTCTTGATCTTGATGAGATTGTCACAAGCATAGCGCGCCAGTAAAAGAAATCTGGTTGGCCAGTGTGATTTTACCCAGTTTGTTGTTTGGGGACATCCCGAGGAAAATTGTGATATGACAGGTAACCAACTTGATTATGTTGCCCCCCTCACCTGCCGAAAATGTTCGCGATTAGCCGATTTTATTGACAGTCACCGTGAGCAAAAACCGGACTGGCATAATAATCCAGTGCCTTCATTTGGTCCAGTTACTGCGTCCATACTCATTCTTGGACTTGCTCCGGGCCTTCGTGGAGCAAATGCTACAGGCCGACCATTCACTGGTGATTTTGCTGGCAAAGTTTTGTATGATGCACTGATTAAAACAGGTCTTGCCTCCGGCGACTACCAAGCTTCTGCTAATGATGGTTTGCGACTGAATAATGTAAGAATTTCAAATGCTGTCAGATGTGTCCCGCCTCAGAACAAACCCAACGCAGCAGAAATTGCGACCTGCCGGCCTTATTTATCCATGGAATTGGCCCAGATGAAAGAGCTGAAAATCATTCTAGCCCTCGGCCGAATTGCACATGAGACAATTTTACGTCACTTTCTTTTACGTTTAAATGACTTCCCATTTCGTCATAATTATATGCAGAGATTACCAAACGGTTTCTCTTTGCTGAGTTCGTATCATTGTTCACGCTATAATGTACAAACAAACAGGCTAACTTTAGCAATGTTTGATGAGGTGCTGACGCATCTGCGAGGTCTCAGTTAACGTCCCCGCAGCAGGCGTTGTTTCTGGCGCGACCAGTCACGATCCCTTTCAGCCTGACGTTTATCTTCTTTCTTTCGGCCCTTTGCCAGTCCGATCTGAATTTTCACCAGGCCACGGTCATTGAAATATAGAGAAAGGGGGACAAGGGTAACGCCCTCACGGCGAATTAGCCCAAGTAAGCGGTTACGTTGCTTTCTGCTGACCAGCAATTCACGCACTCGCTTTGGCTGGTGGTTATCACGCGAGGCAGGATAGACAGGAATATTTGCATTAAAAAGAGCCAGCCGGCCATTATTATCACCCGCATATGATTCAGCAATTGAAGCACGTCCAGTTCTCAGCGATTTAACCTCACTACCGTGAAGAATGATACCCGCTTCAAGGGCCTCTTCGATCTGATAATCGTGGCGCGCCCGCCTATTTTCAGCAATACGGCCTGTTGATATGGCCATTTAAGATGCCTTTCCTCAGTTGGCAGCCCTGTTCTAATCGCCTACCGCAAGCCAGCCAGGTCCAGCGCTTTGTCAACAGCTTGTTTTGAGCTGTCTGCAATTTCAACCAGAGGCATCCGTGTTGTTGCCCCACAAAGCCCTAGCCGCTCAGCCGCATATTTTACCGGCCCAGGGCTAGCTTCACAGAACAATGCATCATGCAAGGGCATAAGCTGTTTGTGTAACGCAAGCGCTCTGTTCTTATCATTTCCTTTAGCCCATGCTGTGTGAAGTTCTGAACATAAGGCTGGTGCAATATTGCTTACCACTGAGATGCACCCATGGCCGCCTGCTGCCAAATAAGGCAGAACAGTCGCATCCTCACCTGATAGCTGGCAGAAATCGTCACCAATCAAATTCAATAAGCGGGTTGGACGCGCGCAGTCAGCCGTGGCATCCTTTATGCCTGCAATGTTTGGGTGTTTTGCTAATTCGGCCAGAACATCGTCTTCAAGCCGCACAATAGACCGGCCAGGAATATCATAAACAATCACTGGAATAGATACTGCATCTGCTACAGCTGTAAAATGTGCTTTCAGCCCATCTTGTGTTGGCTTGTTGTAGTAAGGTGAAACAATCAGCACCGCATCTGCGCCAACAGCTTCTGCATGGCGAGACAAACGCACAGCCTCTTCTGTGCTGTTTGACCCGGCTCCGGCGATGACAGGCACCCGGCCAGATGCTGTTTTCACGCACAGTTCAATTACACGATCATGCTCCTCATGGCTCAATGTCGGTGACTCACCTGTTGTGCCCACCGGAATCAGACCATGCGTGCCTTGTTCAATCTGCCAGTGAACCAATTTTTCAAAGGCACTCTCATCAAGCCTGCCATCTGGCGTAAATGGCGTCAAAAGGGCAGTGTTTGAGCCTGAAAATGGCAAATGTGTATAAAGGTCAGACATCGGATACCCTCAATAGAATTTGAATTATGAGTTACCATATATTTCGTGGTTGTTTGAAAATAGGCAGTTTTTTTACTGAAAACAAGTTTGCTTTCAATTAAGCTTGT
>DEBO01000149.1:6145-14737 GCA_002348585.1 Alphaproteobacteria bacterium UBA2954
CAGTCAATTTTAGATGCTGAAACCCGCATAGGCCCTTATAAAATTGTCACCCCGCTCCTTACTTCAGACAGGCTTAATCAGAAGCTGCCTTTTGATTTATTTGTCAAAGCAGACTGTCTCCAACGCACAGGTTCTTTTAAATTTAGAGGCGCCTGTAACGCTGTGTTTTCACTCAGTGTATTGAATAAGCCTATCTTGGCTTATTCAAGTGGCAATCACGCACAAGCAGTGGCCCTTGCTGCTCGTTTATCAGGGCGGAAAGCTACAATTGTGATGCCTGAAGATGCCCCTTTGGCAAAGATTGAGGGAACCCGGTCTTACGGCGCTGATGTTGTCTTATATGATCGCTACACGCAGAGCAGAGAAGAGATTGGTGCAAAGCTGGCTAAAGAACAGTCAGCAGAGCTGATTCCCCCATATGATGATGAACGCGTGATTGCAGGGCAAGGGACAGCTGGCCTTGAAATAACTTCACAGTTGAACAGCCTTCAGCGAGAACTGGATATGTTTTTTTGTTGTTGTGGCGGAGGCGGATTAATGGCTGGCACAGCTCTTGCGCTTAGTGAGCATTTCAGACAAGCCAAATTATACACAGTAGAGCCTGACGGGCTTGATGATACTGCACGCTCACTTGCATCGGGCAAGCGGCAGACAAATGACCCTTCAGCCAGATCTATTTGTGATGCTATTGTCACACCATCACCGGGACTGCTCACCTTTCCTATTGTGCAGAGCAAGGCGGCTGGCGGAAAAGTTGTTACAGATGAGGAAGCTCTGTCTGCGATGAAAACCGCGTGGGATTATTTCAAACTGACTGTTGAGCCAGGAGGCGCTGTTGCGCTGGCAGCATCCTTAAAGCAAGAAGTCATTGCTAGCCACACCGGCGACAAACGCAAGACTGTTGTTGCTATACTCTCTGGAGGCAACTGTGATCAGGATATATTTGCGCAGGCCTTGGCCTCCCCTACTCTCATCTAGTTATCTGTTAACTGCGCATACGACTGGCATTACTGTCAAATAGAGGCTGTTTTTGCATCTTTGCAGAAAGCATTTCAGCGAGAAGCTCAACCGACCATCCATCTTCCTGTTCAGCTAGTTCAGTGCGCACATAGCCCATCGCCATAGACACGCCTGAGGCATGTGCATACCCGCCTGAGGTGACCCAGCCAGCAATTTCACCTTTATAGAAAATCGGCTCATCACCAATTACATCAGCATCCTTTGTTTCTATAATAAAATTGCGCAAACGATGTGCACCGCCAGCTTGACTTGAAGCCTTTGCCGCTGCCTCTTTACCAATAAAATTAGCAGCCTTTTCAAAAGCACAGAAGCGCTCCAGCCCCGTTTCATTTGGATAGTAAACCGGCCGAAACTCACGTAGCCAGCTGCCAAAGTTTTTTTCAAGACGCAGAGCGTTTAGTGCGCGGCTACCAAATAAGCCAATTTTGTAAATTTCACCAACTGCCATAAGATCATCAAACAGGCGGCGATGATATTCAGGCTTTACCCATATTTCATAGCCCAGATCACCTGTGTAGCTTATCCGGCCAACAAGTGCCGGAACCATTCCTAAATTCATATCGCGGATAGCCATAAACTTAAAGGCTTCATGGCTGACATCTGCAGGGGTCAGGCGGGCCAAAACAGCACGTGATTGCGGACCAGCAATGGTAAGCCCGCACAAGCCCAACCCTTCTGATGTGATGACCACAGACCCGTTATCTGGTAAATGGGATAGAAACCAACGCATATGATAATCTTCAGCAAGTCCAGAGCCAATCAGCAGATAGGAACCATCCTCAAGACAAGCCAGAGAAAAATCACCGATCACGCGGCCATCTTCCTTCAGCATGGGTGCCAAGGTCATTCGGCCGGGCCCAGGCAAACGGCAAGCAAGTATGTTGTCAAGCCATGCAGTTGCACTCTTTCCCGTGACCCTGTACTTCGCGAAGTTTGAAATATCTGCTAGACCGACTGACTGGCGCACTGTTTGCACCTCATTGCTAACGTGTGCAAAATCGGTTGAGCGGCGCCAGGAGAACTCTTCTACCACCCCTGCCGGAGCAAACCAAAGCGGCATTTCAAGGCCAAAAGTTGCTCCGAATTGTGCGCCAGCTGCCGACAGTCGGTCATAAATTGGTGTCGTGGCAAGCGGCCGGCCAGCTATCAACTCTTCATTTGGGTAACGAATTGAAAAGCGGCGCGAGTAATTCTCGCGAACTCTGGCGTTGGTAAAACCCATGGTGGCATAGTCTCCAAACCGGCTGACATCCATGGCCCAGACATCAAAACCCGGATCCCCATTCACAATCCAATTAGCCAAGGCCAGCCCCACACCCCCGCCTTGAGAAAAGCCAGCCATTACAGCACAAGCTGACCAGTAATTTGTCATGCCTTTGACAGGCCCTATTAAGGGGTTGCCATCAGGTGCAAATGTGAACGGTCCATTAATGATCTTACGAATACCTGCATTCTGAAATGCTGGAAAATGCTCAAAACCAACTTCCAGAGACGGGGCAATCCGGTCAATATCAGGCTCAAGTAATTCATGACCGAATGACCATGGTGTTGTCTGTTCTGACCATGGACGACACGCTTTTTCGTAGGTGCCCATCAACATGCCACTACGTTCCTGGCGCAGATACAGCTCACCATCAAAATCAACGGCATGCAGCATTTCAGCACCTGACGTCTCGTTAAAGGCTTTGACCTCAGGCATGTCTTCAGTAAGCAGATACATATGTTCCATCGCAAGGACGGGCAATTCCAGACCGACCATTCGGCCAATTTCACGTGCCCACAGCCCGCCAGCGTTAACTATATGTTCAGCCCTGATCTCACCTTTAATAGTTTTGATTTTCCATGTGCCGTCAGCATCTTGCGACAGGGCATCCACCTTTGTCTGGGTTTCGACGATGGCGCCATTTTTGCGCGCCGCCTTTGCGTAGGCATGAGTAACCCCATATGGATCGCAATGCCCCTCGATGGGATCGTATAAGGCCCCAACAAACTTTGAAGGATCCAATAAAGGCATCAACTCAGCTGCGCGTTTAGCAGTGATAATTTCAAGATCATCCATGCCAAGGTATTTGCCCTTGGCATAAACCCCTTTGAGCCAATCAAATCGCTCTTGCGTCGCCGCAAGCATCACACCCCCAGTCATATGTAAACCAATATCCTGACCTGACAGTTCCTCTATTTCCTTATACAAGCTGATGGTATATTGCTGCAGCTTTGCAACATTTGGATCACCATTAATCGTATGCATACCGCCGGCCGCATGCCATGTAGAGCCAGAAGTCAAGTCAGACCGTTCTACAAGCATAACATCTTTACACCCCAAATTCGTAAGGTGATACAAAACAGATGTGCCAACAACGCCACCACCAATGATGACCACTTTTGCTTGAGTTTTCATATTTACATAGTTCCCCAATATTAGTCCTGTTACCAAAACCAGATAAGCACTTTCAATAATCTGTTGGCGCGCCACCTTCTTCAATGCGCTTTGCGACAAACTCCTGTAATTCTTCATTTATGGCAGGATCCAGATGCGGCGGTTCATATTCGTGCAGTATTTGTTTAAATTGGTGATTTGCTCGGTCATGCGTCCAAACTGCGCCAGCTTCCTCCCAACTCTCATAATTTGACCAATCTGAAAGTAGCGGACTGTAATAGGCAGATTTATAACGGTCTTGAGTATGTGAACACCCAAAGAAATGGCCATCATGACCGACCTCTCTGACTGCTTCAAGCGCCAGTTCTTTATCATCAATTTTAATGCTATGCTGCGTGTATATGATCTGCTGGAGCATTTCACAATCGATTACAAATTTCTCAAAACTGGCTGTCAGGCCGCCCTCCAGCCAACCAGCCGCATGATAAATCATATTTGACCAGCCCTGCTGACAGGCCTGAAGTGAAAATGAAGACTCCCAAATTGCTTGTGCATCTGGCGCATTGGCTGCATTGGCATTTGATGTCCGCAACGGCAGATTATAATATCGGGCCATTTGACCTGAAATCTGCATCGCACGTACATATTCTGGCGTTCCAAACGCAGGCGCTCCTGATTTCATATCAACATTACTTGTGAATGCCCCATAAACAACAGGCGCCCCTGGATTTACCGTCTGCAAAAGCGCAATAGCCGCAAGAGCTTCTGCATTCTGCTGTGTAATTGCCCCAACGATGGTCACAGGAGCCATCGCACCAGACAGAGTAAAGGGCGTGACCACGACCGGTTGTCCACGCCGGGCAAGCCTCATCGCCCCATCCAGCATTGGATAGTCATGCTTCAATGGCGATGTTGAATTGATATTAGTAAACATATGTGGGCTGGCATCAAATGCTTCATGGCTAAGCCCACTGGCAATCCGAACCATCTCCATTACATCCTCAATCCGCTCTTTGCCCAACGAATAGCCATGTAAAACCTTATCTGTGAGACAGAGCTTATCATAGGTGCAGTGCAGATGCCGCACAGAAGGATGAAGATCAAGTGGTTCGACAGGATACCCCCCAATGAAATGGATACAGTTATAGGCTTGGGATAAGCGAAGCAAATTCTGAAAGTCTTCACGCGTCCCGCTTCGCCGCCCCCTTTCATTATCCATCACATTTGGCGGTGACGACACCTGTCCAAAATTAAAATAATGTTCGCCTATTTTAAGGCTGTGTTCAGAGTTACGTGGTGTAAGTGTAAATTGACTGGGGGCTGTTTTGATTATTTCAGGCACCCACTGCCGGTCCATTTTCACAATTTTTGTGCTGGAATTCACATCACATCCTGCGGATGCCAGAATATCTAGCGCCTCATCATTAAGGAACATGATGCCTATGCTGTCTAATATATCCAGACTAGCTTCATGAATCGCCTCGATTTGGTCGGATGATAAAGGCGTTAGTGGAGGGTCCACATAACTAGGCTGATTCCAGCTCAACTGGTTGGCCAGAGCTGTCGGTGATCCAGATGATCTCCCCCGCCTTTTCGTGCTGCGCCTTTCTGCCTGTCCCATAACATCCCCCAATTAGCCATACCAAAAGGCTAGGTGAGCTACTTAGGGTAATTGTTTTAAACAGGACCGATTATCGCCCAGCCCCGCCATTGCCGTTAGCTCGCCGAGGCTGATAGCTCTCTGTTCCCACGCGGATCAACCCAACCAATAGTGCCATCAGACCGACGATGAAGCATGTTCAGACCCAGATGTCCTGCATTACGAAATAACAGACATTGGTCACCGCTTAATTCCAACCGCATCACTGCCTGTTCAACGCTCATACTTTCAACTTCATAGGATAATTCAGCAATTACAGGCAAGGCTTCATCATCATTCTCTGCTGCACGCTCTGGTGTTTGGTCATTTTGCAACTGGTGCACCCCAGCATAAAAAGACATAGGGGCAAATTGAATATCCTCAACAACAGGTGAAGGAGTGTTGCGGTGATTTTTCAGCCGCCGTTTATGGCGACGCAGTCGCTTTTCCGCATGTTCGGCAGCAGAATCCAAAGCTGCATGCGCATCACGAGCATAACCGCTTGATTCAAGTTCAATACGTTTGGTCAGATTGATCCGGATTTTCACCTCAAAACCAGATTCAGATTTTGCAAGCGTTACAGCCCCGCTGACAGCATTGGAAAAATACTTTTCAACAATTGCAAGAAGTGTTTCTCTTGCATGTTCTTGAAATGCTGCCCCTGTGTCCACATTACGGCCGGAAATATTCAAAATCATGTTTAATGTACCTCCCACGGACGTGATATATTCTGGTCCGAGGCACATAAACGCCTGAATAAGGTCGCCCAAAGGGCTTTTGAGCTAGTGGCGTTTTTTTGGCCACGACACCAATGAATTTATTGTGACAGGCTTTTCATATCGTGGCAAGTCATGAAAAAGTTTAAATTGTCGAAGCTGGCTAGCATTGCTCCTGACGGAAGCCAATCGACAAACGTCCGCCAACAACATTATCAACACCATGAAAAGGTCGCTGATCTTCCTGCTCGACATAATTAAAGCCAGGAGCTGGAAAGATCACAAGACGGCCCGGCTCATCTGACACAACCAAGCGATCTGTGCCTAGACGATCTGAACAGACAAATAACTCAGACTGCCCATCAAGGGTTAGAATGAACACAAGATTTCGATACCGCAGACCATCTTTATGAATGCCAATACCCCGCGAATGGGCAGGATAACTCTGCACGGCACAATCATTAATCTTAACTTCAGATTCAAAAAGGCCCTGACGCTTTTGTTCAATGATTTTGCAGGCCCGCTCCAGCATTTGAGCGGCCAACTTAAAGCTGTTCTTGAGCGGCGCAGGAAAGCAAATGGAAAAATCCTGATAAACACCCTTGCCGACAAGAGGTTGCGCCTTTTTGAAGGGTAATGCAGTTGCCTCACGCCGCAAAAGTTCGATTTCTGTTTCTGCAAAAAAAAGAGGGTTGGCGAAGCCAGCATCCTGTAATGAGTGAACCGCTTTTACAAACACCTCTATACGTTTTTGATCAAGATGGAAATTATGCATCGTCTTGAGCCGGAACAAACTCGACATTGTGCTTGCATGAACTGCAGATAAGGCCTGATTTTCGACGATATCTCTCCACGGTAAAGCAACCATTCGGGCAGGTCATAACCCATCTGGCTTTTATGAATGTCAGATTATGGCAACGCATCGCAGAACAGCCGACCTCTCGGGCTTTACGCCTCCACACATCGTCGTGACCATGACTAGGTCCAACAAGAGCATGGGCAATTTCATGCAAGATCGTATCTTTGATATGCTCAAATGTAGCTTCACGAGCATAATGGCGTGACAAAGAAATCGTCTTTGTACTGAAATTGCATAAGCCTGCCCGACGGCGCGCATGATCAAAACTGATGCGCCAGTTTTTCAGGCCATGTTCTGCCAGCAGTCTATGCGCTAAATCCATCACGTCTTGAAGACGGCGCCTGGGCGGCATTTGCTGTTTTTTGTTCAGGTCCTCATTAGCTTTTGCTTGAATGACTGTCATTTTCTGGTGTCCATCACTTTTTCATACTCCATTCAGCAACAGACTTAACATCTACGCCAAATTGCAGCGCGGAATGATAGAGCAGTTCTGCTAAACTTTCAGCATAGCTGCGAGGTAAGAAAATCAAATAAGAAGTGGCAGAGCTCTTCAGAATATGGACCGGCACGTGATGAAGTGCTGTCGCCAAAAATTTGCCTTCAGGGCAACTCAAGTCAACAGCACAGAACCGGTTAATCAGCCGCGCTGCATCTGAACCGCTAAGCCGCATTACAACCTTACTCCCTGTCAAATCCAGCGGAAAATAGTGCGCCAAAGCTTCGAAGAGAGTTTGCTCTTCACTCCGCTGCCGTACAAGCCAGAATTTTGTAAATTCAGGACGTAGCAATAACATATTGGAGGTGCGAGCAGATGCAGATATATCTGCCAGCTGGTCAATATTTATGAGTTGCATCAAACTAGTTTGAAACCGGGTCATTTGATCTGGAAAAACAGCAAGCTGGACCAGCTGATAGCCCGTCAGTTCTTGCATAATTACACCAGAACGGTCATCCTCATGTCTGCCCTGCTTACCAATAACAAGAGCTGAGATGCCAGTTGTCATTTTATTGTTCCGCCTGTCCATATTGGCTATCCCTGCTGCCTCTCACCTGAGGGGTCAAACATGTGTGGCGACACAATCTCCGCCTCAGTAAATCGGCCTCTAACAGGGTCAGCAATTATGACGGGCTTCCCCTGCCATGCCTCCGCACCACCTGAAATAAAGCCAAGCCCGATATAATGGCCAAACACAGGCGAATGGGTGACAGCCGTTATCCAGCCTTCTCCGAAACCAGTAACCTGGCCTTTCTCGCAGAGAACGGAGCCAGACCCGAATCTGTGTGATTTATCCTTGGGAAATATGCCTACAAGCCTTGGCCTGTCAAAAGTCTGCAGATGCGGCCGCTTCCGCAAGACAGAGCCTATATAAGGTTTTCTATCAGAAGCCATTTTTGCAAATCCAGCATCTTCAAGTGTGACGCGGCCATCAAGTTCAGCTGCTGTAACATGGCCTTTCTCAATGCGTAGGGTACCAAGTGCCTCCATGCCATATAAACAGCCATCAAAACGGCCAACAAAGTCAGCAAGATACTGCCACACCATAGCCCCATGATCAGCGTTGACATAAAGTTCAAAAGCCCGCTCACCCGAAAAAGAAATCCGGGCAATACGACATCCAATTTCAATATCGGCTATTTGGATTGTACTTTGCTTAACAGCCATAAAAGAAAAGGCTTCGTCTGACCAGTCAAGGTCAGGAACAGCTTGCGCTAGAAGGTTGCGCGCTAGCGGTCCAGCAATCGCCATCCCAGCCCATAGATCTGTGACAGACGATAAATGAACACGCAGGTCCGTCCAACGGGTCTGCAAAAGCTCTTCCATAAACTGCATAACCGGTCCAGCTTGAGCTGTGGTGGTGGTCATAAAATAATCATCATCTTCCAAGCGCCATGTTGTGCCATCATCAAGGACCATACCATCATCACGCAGCATCACTCCATATCTGGCCCGTCCCACTGTCAGTTTGGCAAAACCGTTTAT
>DEBO01000116.1 GCA_002348585.1 Alphaproteobacteria bacterium UBA2954
TGTCCCATATGGGGTCAGGCCGAAAGGTGCGCCTGCCTTCATTAATGTTGACCAGAGGGCTGCGCCATAACGCGCAGGTACATTAATCTCATAAGACAGTTCACCGGTAAAGGAAATGCGGAACAGCCGTGCAGGCAGACCGCTGACATGCCCTTTTTTCATCGACATAAACGGAAAGGCGTCATTAGCTAAATCAATATCGACGCCTGCTGCAGTGAGTATGTCTTTTGCGGCAGGGCCGGATAAGGTGGCCACAGCCCACTGCTCGGTCACCGAGGTGAGATAGACCCGCAGCTCCGGCCATTCGGTTTGCAGCCATTCTTCCAGCCAGTCCAGCACTCCCGCTGCCCCGCCTGTTGTCGTGGTCATATGGAAATGATCTTCCGCAAGCCGTGTTGTGACCCCGTCATCCATCACCATACCGTCATCTTTGCACATTAGCCCATAGCGGCATCTGCCTACCTTCAACTTTAGCCAGCCATTTGTATAAATCCTGTTAAGGAATTCTGCAGCATCAGGTCCCTTAATATCAATTTTGCCCAAGGTTGATGCATCTAACAGGCCGGCAGCTTGCCGTGCGGCCAGAACTTCACGGCTGACAGCCTGTTCCATATCCTCGCCCTCTTTCGGGTAATACCAGGCTCGCATCCACTGGCCGACATGTTCAAACTTTGCTCCTGCCTGCCTGTGTAGACTGTCCATCTGTGTTGTGCGCACCGGATCGAACAGTTTGCCAAGAGAGCGGCCGGCGATCATGCCTATGGATGTGGGTGTGTAGGGCATGCGGAACGTGGTTGTGCCAACTTCAGGGATCGCTTTACCTAACTGGTCTGCTAGAATGGCAAGGGCGTTAATATTAGACGTCTTCCCCTGATCTGTTGCCATGCCGGTTGTGGTATAGCGTTTGACATGTTCAACCGAATGATACCCTTCCCGCACAGCTAGCTTGATATCAGAGGCGGTTACATCATTCTGAAAATCAACAAACGCCTTTTTGCCTTCGCCTTCGCCCTGGCCATTTGGCAGCGACCAGACCGCCATAGGAGTTCTGTTAATCCGTGGTGCATCAACTACCGGCACATTAACGGTCTGAACCGCCATGCCAACAGCTTTAGCTGCTTTCCCGGCTGCTGTGATCGCCTCTTTTAGGCCTCTTTGTAGGTCAAAGCTTCCATTACAGGCCCCAGCCGACTGTTCAGCCTCATGTGCAGATGATGGGCGGAAACATAAAGTTTTCTCATCCCAGGTTAGCTTGCCGCGGGCTTGTGAATGGAGATGCACAACTGGGCTCAGACCGCCTGACATCAAGATGCAGTCGCAGTCGATATGCAAAGCATCACCTGTGATATCTGTGCCGTCAGCCGTTAACGGGCTAACCTCAACACGGGCCACTTTCAGATGGCCGTGCGCTGCTGTAATCCCATGGCCGGACAAAACCTCTATGCCAAGGTTTTCAGCTTGGCGCTTTAATGCAGGTGCAGCAGAGGGCCGTGTATCCACAATCGCTTTTACAAGACAGCCAGCTTCCTGCAAAGAAAAGGCTATGTGCCAGGAGGAATCATTATTGGTCATGACAATGCCGCGCTTGCCGGGCAGAACACCATATTCGCCAAGATAGGTCTGTGCGGCAGAAGCCAGCATTACGCCAGGTAGGTCATTGCCGGAAAAGACCAACGGCCTTTCGATTGCCCCTGTGGCCAAAATGACTTGCTGGGCACGCACCTTCCACATCCGCATCCGGGGCAAATGCGCAGGCTTGTCTTTCAAATGGTCTGTTATGGTTTGGGCAAGGGTCAGATAATTATGATCGCTATAGCCAAACAGGGTAGTGCGTGTCAGGACTGATACATTCTCCATCTCTTGCAATCTGGCCAGTGTCTTTTTAATCCAGTCTTGGACCGGCCGGCCATCAATTTCTACATCATCCACACTGTTCAGCCAGCCTCCGAAGCGCGGGCCAGCTTCAGCAAGCAAAACGCGGCACCCGCTCATAGCTGCCTGCCACGCTGCCATCAGACCTGCTGCTCCGCCACCGGCGATAACGATATCAAAGTGTGCGTGCCGCTTTTCATATCTGTCCGGGTCATTGTGGTCGCGGCCAACCTTGCCCAGCCCTGCTGCATGGCGGATGAATTTCTCGTAAGTCATCCAGAAAGATGCAGGCCACATGAAGGTTTTGTAATAAAATCCGGCTGGAAACAAGCGCGATAAAAGGGAGTTTACCTGACCCAGATCAAATTTCAGGGTTGGGAAACGGTTTTGTGACTTTGCCACCAACCCGTCATACAACTCGACCTGCGTTGCCCGCAGATTAGGCTCAACCCGGCCATCTGTCCCGAGCTGAACCAGCGCATTTGCTTCTTCAGCCCCGGCAGCCATAATGCCACGCGGGCGGTGATATTTAAAAGACCGGCCGACTAAATGAACATTATTGGCCAGCAAGGCAGAGGCCAGAGTATCGCCGGCGTAGCCCATATAGCTTTTGCCGTCAAAAGTGAACTGCACCAGCCTGTCTTGCTGCACAGCAGAACCGCCCTTCACACGCATAACCTGTTTATCCTTCGCCATCAGCGTGCCTCTTTACCTTTTTTTGACGGTTTTGATGCGGCCTCTGCGGCTGTTGTGCGGCGCCAGCTGTCCTGATAAGCCTGCCGTGCTGCCTTGCTTTTGGGCAGACTGCCCATTGCATAGGTCTCAATAATCTCGTGGCTGACGGTATGACGTGCAACATTAAACCAGCGCCGGCATCCTGCTGCATGACGCCAGCGTTCTAGAAAAACCCCTTTTGGATTATCCCGCAGAAACAGATAATCAGCAAAATCCTTATCATTCAGCTCATTATGGGCCAGCGGGCGGGCAATATGGGCCTCGCCGCCGCAGCTGAACTCAGCTTCATCTCTTAGCCCGCAAAAGGGGCAGTTAAGCTGTAACATGATTTTAACTCTTCTCTTGATTTGGAATACAGTTAATGGGCGACACCTGCCGCGCCATGCTCATCGATCAGAAATCCTGTCTCGAACCGCTTCAGCGCATAGGGCTCAGCAATCGCATTAGGGCGGTCGTTCGCAATCAGGTCAGCAAACACATGGCCTGACCCTGGCGTGGCCTTAAAGCCGCCTGTGCCCCAGCCACAGTTAAAATACAGCCCGTCAACATCTGTCTTAGAGATAATTGGCGAAGCATCAGGACAGGTATCCACAATGCCGCCCCAATGCCGCAGCATCCGCAGACGTGATAATACTGGAAACAGCTCCACCGCGGCTTCTAGCATATGTTCTGGAACCGGAAATGAACCGCGTTGCGCATAAGAATTATATTTATCCACTCCGGCCCCCAGAACCATTTCGCCCTTGTCTGACTGACTGATGTACATATGAACTGCATTTGACATA